>JAFYUA010000285.1 GCA_017549745.1 Clostridia bacterium
CCTGCAGCTCAAGGATATTCCCAGAAGAGATGAGCTTCAGGCATTTGTAGATGCGGCATCTGTAAACGCCGCTACCGACTATCTCAAAGCCGACTACCCTGCTGTGGATGTTGTTGCAAGTTCAGAACCTCAGGCAGAGAACATGGCATCAAATGTCATAGACGGCAATCTTGACACGCGTTGGTCTGCAAATATCGATGGCGATTATATTATTACAGACCTTGGCGAGGTCAAAAAGATTGGCGCAATTGGTATTTGCTTCCATTCGGGCGGCGCACGCAAAACAAAACTTGAGCTTCACGTTTCAACCGACAACAAAAACTGGACTCAAGTTTGCAAAGGTGAGAGCTCGGGTAAAACCGATGACTATGAGTATTATGTGTTTGAACCTATGGATGTGAGATACATTCGTCTGACAGGTCACGGCAATACTGACAATGAATGGAATTCCATCAACGAAATTTCTGCATTTGAGGGTATCTCTGCAGATGCTCCCGGCAAATGCGGTGAAAGCTATATTTATGTAGATGATATAGGCATTGCAAAACGCTACATTGCCAAAGCTCCTGAGCCGATGCCGCAGCCTGCCGTTACAGGTCACAAGCACTTCTGGAAGGCAGACTTTACAGGTCATGCAAAAGACGATTACCTCTTTACCATAAGGGCAGCTTCACGTAGAACAATTGGCGGAGAAGTGGCTCTGGGTAACAATCAGAGAGGTCACTTTATGGGTGATGGCGCTACATTCATCTATCGTACTTGCAAAGAATATGATGATATTTTTGCCGCGTGGGATTGGCACAAGGCTCCCGGTACTACGGTAGAAACCAAACCATTTGATGATGTAGAGGTTTATCATTCTTCCGAGTCTTACCGTGTAAACGGTGTGTCCGACGGCAACAACGGCGCTACAGCAATGGAGCTTATTCATGGCGGATTATCTGGCAAAAAGGCTTGGTTTATGTTTGATGACGAGGTTGTAGCCTTGGGTGCAGACATTTCACTCAGAGGAGGAAAATATTCTGTTCTTTCCACGGCTAATCAGTGTCTTTTGAAAACAGATGCCGTTGTCGGAACAGCTGACGGTAAAACAGCGGTTATTACGCCCAACAGTCATGAAACACAAACTCCTCTGTGGGCAATTCAGGATCGAATCGGTTATGTGTTTGACGGTAAATCCAAAGTGCATATAACCGCAAAAGAGCAATCGGGCGACAGATATGATATCGACTGGAATTATGCGACCACGAGACCGAACAAAACGAACATTGTGACAAGAGATGTGTTCACCGTTTGGTTCGATCACACAGCCGACAAAACCAGCACCTATCAATATACAATTGTACCCAATGTTAACCAGGAGGAACTCAAAGAATATGCATCTGCAAATCCTGTGAGAGTGCTTTCTAACACAGGCAAGCTCCAGTCGGTAGAACACACCGTTACCGGCGAAAAACAGGCAATATTCTGGACCCCTGGCTTGGCAAACTTTGATGGAATAAGCGTAAAAACCAATAAAGAAGTAATTATCGCAATTTCAGGTTCGGGCGATGAGCAACGCCTTGCAATATCTTCGCTTTCTCAAAAAGCAGAACAGGTTATTCTTGATGTAACCATAGATGGTGTTGAAACTGAATATGTTTTAGATTTGCCCGACGAAAGATATACCGGCAGCAGCCTTATTGTGAACCTCAGCACGGGTGCTATAGAGAAATAACAAAAATGGGTGTGAAAATTTGGGAAATTTTTCGCACCCATTTTAACCGTCAGGGAGTTTGTAGAATGAAGGATAAGTTGAAAATATTATTATTAATACTGATTCTTGCGATCGGGATTTTTGCAAGTGTTCAGGCGGACAATACCTGGATGCCCGAAGGTATAGATATGGATTTTGAAAATGTTGTTCCCGAGATTATGAAAGGCAGAGCAGGCGCTACAGAGCCGTATGTGTCAGATGGTGAGCTTTGCATACCTCACGAAAATGAAGAGTTCATTATTGTGAAAGATATGAGCGAATCTCCCATCGTTTTTAAAGAAGATAAAGACTA
>JAFYUA010000286.1 GCA_017549745.1 Clostridia bacterium
ACGGAGGAAAAAAATGATTAAGATACTCAAATACGGCGAAGTAGCAAATGCTGACATATTTGCAAGGGTTGTGCCCGAGGTGAATGTGGCAGATATTGTAGCCGATATCATAAAAAATGTGAGAGAAAAAGGCGACAAGGCGCTTTATGAATACACCGAAAAATTCGACAAAGCATCGCTTTCGTCACTCAAAGTGACCAAAGAAGAAATTGATGAAGCACTCGCAAGTGTTGACGAAAAGTTTGTGGACATTCTCAAAAAAGCCGCCGCAAACATTCGCAAGTTTCATGAAAAACAAGTAAGAAACAGTTTTATCATAAACGATGAAAACGGCATCGTCACAGGTCAGAAGGTTATCCCTGTAGACAGGGCGGGCTTGTATGTGCCAGGCGGCACTGCTGCATACCCCTCCACTGTGCTCATGGATTCTATCCCTGCAAAGATTGCAGGCTGCAAAGAGGTTGTCATGGTGACTCCCCCCATGCAAAACGGCAAGGTCAACCCCGTTATCCTCGCAGCGGCTGCCATTGCAGGAGTGGACACCATCATCAAGGTGGGCGGCGCTCAGGCAATTGCAGCTCTTGCCTACGGCACCGAGTCGGTGCCCAAGGTGGACAAAATCGTGGGACCCGGCAATGCATTTGTGGCAGAAGCCAAAAAGCAGGTGTATGGCGTGGTGTCTATCGACATGATTGCAGGCCCGAGCGAAATTCTCATTGTGGCAGACGGCAAGAGCAATGCGCGCCACATTGCGGCAGACCTGCTCTCTCAGGCAGAGCATGACAAAATGGCGAGTGCAGTGCTTGTGACCGATTCATCATCACTTGCCAAAGATGTGCAAAAAGAGCTTGAGGTGCAGATACCAAGCCTGGAGCGCTCAGAGATTGCCAGAGTGTCAATCGACCAAAACGGCAAGATTATAGTGGCAGAAACTCTCGATGCCGCAATAGAGATAGCCAACGAGATTGCGCCTGAGCATCTTGAGCTTTGCGTGGACAATCCGTTTGATTATCTTGACTCTATCCGCCATGCAGGCTCAATCTTCATGGGCAGAAACTGTCCCGAAGCACTTGGCGACTATTATGCAGGGCCAAACCACACCCTGCCCACAAGCGGAACTGCAAAATTCTCAAGTCCCCTTTCGGTGGATGATTTTGTGAAAAAAACACAATACACCTATTACACCAAAGACGCACTTGCAAAAATCGCCCGCGATGTTGAATATTTTGCAACCAAAGAGGGACTTACTGCTCATGCAAAAAGTGCAGTAATAAGAATGGAAGAAGGTACAATATGAGCAGATTTTTTTCAAGCAAACACAAAAATCTTGAGCCATATACCCCCGGGGAACAACCCAAGGACAACCAATACATCAAGCTCAACACCAACGAATCCCCCTACCCGCCGTCAAAAAAGGCTGTGAAATGCGCCCTTGAGGCCGCAAAAAGAACTCAGCTCTACCCTGACCCCGAATGCACTGAGCTCAGCGCGCTCATGGCACGAAAGCTTGGGGTGGATAGAGAGCAGGTG
>JAFYUA010000287.1 GCA_017549745.1 Clostridia bacterium
GGTTTTTCGGGCCGCATCAAGCTTTGTGCAGTGCCTGCCGAAGAGCTTTTGGAGATAGAATACCGCGCCAAGCTCAAGGCAGAGGGTAAAATTCGCTTTTTTGGAGGCAAGGGCGAATTTCTGGCAAGAGGATATTTTGACGATGTTGACCTTGCATTTTTGGTGCATACCTCAAATGCTTTTAAGACACTGCGCGGCTCTGTGGGCTGTCTTGCCAAAAAGGTGACCTACAAGGGCAAAGCATCTCATGCAGGCGGCTCGCCATGGAATGGGCGCAATGCTCTCTATGCTGCCACATGCGGTCTCAATGCCGTGAATGCTCTGCGCGAGACCTTCCATGAGGAAGATGTCATCAGAGTGCACCCCATCATCACAAACGGCGGTGCCATGGTCAATGCCATTCCTGGAGAGACCACTATTGAGAGCTATGTGAGAGGCATGAGCTTTGAGGCTATGGTGCGCGAAAACCGAAAGGTCAACCGCGCATTCACAGGTGCGGCGCTCTCGCTTGAGACCAACATCGAAATCACCGACTACCCTGGTTATGCTCCCCTCAAAAATGCTCCCGATATGATTGAGTTGACTAAAGAAGCAGCCGACCTCATCGTTCCTGAGCGCAAGTTTGAAACCGTTGATGTATATAGCTCTGGCTCCACAGATATGGGCGACCTTTCATGCGTTATGCCTGTGGTGCACCCCTATGCAGGAGGCGCTCAGGGCACATCGCATGGCAGCGACTATTACATAGCCGACCCCGTTGCCGCTTGTGTGGACAGTGCCAAGATGCAGCTTGCAATGCTCCATCTGCTTCTGTCAGACGGTGGCGCAAGAGCAAAGGAAATAGCTGCAAATTACAAAGCACCGTTCACAATTGCTGAGTATCTTGAATATATGGATTCTCTCTGTGACTCGGGCGACAGAATAGAATATGGCGAAAATGAAGCTAAGGTAAGAATATAAACAAAATGTCTGTAAAAATCTCATGATTTTTACAGACATTTCTTTTTGTATTGCTTTGGTGACATACCATACCTTTCTTTAAAATGCCTTTCAAAATTGGCATAATCACAAAACCCTGATTCAAAACATATGTCCGTCACTGTCATATCGGAATATTCCAACAGCTTTTTTGCATAATCGTATCTTATTGTGTTGAGATATTCCTTGAAGTTTATGCCGCACTCCCTTGCAAATATACTGCTCATATACGAGGGTGTCACGCCAATCTCTTTGGCAACCTCGCAAAGTCCAATGTCATTTCTGAAATTGTTTTGAATATAGAGCATTGCTTTCTGCACCTTGGAAATGCATCTGTGTTTGTGTATGTTGTTTACCCTGCAAAGCTTTCCGAGAATACTGTTGAGCAAATGAAAGCAATAGGTGTCGTCATCTTCGAGGCAGGCGAGGTAGAGCTCATGAATTAGTGAAGCAAGATACTGTGCATCCTCATCTGAAAGCAGCACGCTGTCTGCCTCAAACGAGGTAGCCAGCCTGAAAAGCACATCTCTGTCACACGCTTCACCCATGAACATGAGAGTGAAAACACGCGAATTTTCGGTGATGACTCTGTGGAAATTTACGGGAGTCATAAAAAACAACATGTTTTTTGAAATCATGTGTTCTTCACCGTCTATAATATATTTGCCTTCCCCCGACACAATGAGCTCGATTTCATAAAATTCGTGCCAGTGGGTAGGATAACTGTTGATAGTTTTCTCTTTTACACATATTTTTTTGTCTTTTATTATCTGAAGTCTTGTGTATCTGTCCAGCATAAGCATCACCAATCAATAATTATATAACAAAATCATAAAAAAAGCAATGTTTTTCCAAAATTGTACAATGCACAAATTGGCATCTGATGATATACTCTTGTGTGACTTACGAAATGGAGGAAAACACAATGAAACTGTTTATTGACACTGCAAATATTGAAGAAATCAAAGAGGCCAATGAGCTTGGAGTGATATGCGGAGTTACCACAAATCCTTCGCTTATTGCCAAGGAAGGCAGAGATTTCAAAACCGTAATCGATGAAATCACATCGATTGTAGACGGACCCATATCGGCAGAGGTGATAAGCCTTGACGCTGATTCTATGGTAGAGGAGGCTTTGCCCCTTGCCGAGATGAACAAAAACATCGTCATCAAAATCCCCATGACCAAAGAGGGACTCAAAGCTGTAAAAAGGCTCACAGCCATGGGCATACGCACAAATGTTACTCTCGTTTTTTCTGCTGCACAGGCTCTTTTGGCGGCGCGTGCAGGTGCAACCTATGTGAGTCCGTTTTTGGGCAGACTCGATGACATCAACTCCGACGGACTGTCGCTTATATCTGACATTGCAGAGATTTTTTCGGTGCACGCAATCGACACCGAAATCATTAGTGCAAGCATCAGAAGCTCCAACCATGTCATCGAAGCGGCAAAGCTCGGTTCACACATAGCCACCGTGCCCTATAATGTAATTATGCAAATGCTTCGTCATCCTCTCACCGATGCAGGAATCGAAAAATTCCTCAAAGACTGGGATGGTCACATGAACAGA
>JAFYUA010000288.1 GCA_017549745.1 Clostridia bacterium
GTGCCCATGCATTTGACACAAGGTTCATGATGGTAGCTGCGCCTTCACCCTTGCTGCTTGCAATGAAGAATGCCACAATCGACACAATCACAACCACAATTCTGCCCACCCACAAAAGCTCTTTTTCGGAAGCGGATTTTCTGATGAGGGGCTTGTAGATGTCACTTGTGAATGATGAAGATGCCACAAGAAGCTGAGAATCAGCAGTAGACATGGAAGCTGCAATGATTGCCGCAAGCAGAATTCCTGCAATAAAGGGCACAAAGAGCTTACGCGAAAG
The DNA here is from genome assembly GCA_017549745.1 of Clostridia bacterium. Classification (GTDB taxonomy): domain Bacteria; phylum Bacillota; class Clostridia; order UMGS1810; family UMGS1810; genus RGIG1828. The sequence goes on from JAFYUA010000288.1 coordinate 281, forward strand.
CATCACAAATATCATTTCCTGACTGCCCGATGAAAGCAGACCCTCTGCAAAAGAAGTGCCGTCAGAGAGCACAAACATTCTGCCAAAGTATGCAAGCACGATGGTTGCTGCCAGTGCTATAACAATCCACACTGATGCAACAATGGTGGATTTTTTAATCATGCTGGGTTTTTCGATTGCCATGAATCTCACGATGATGTGTGGCATTCCGAAATATCCAAGACCCCATGCAAGACCCGACACAATCTCTTTCCAATCAGCTGCAAAGAAGCTTGTGATGAATTTGTAGCTTGTGCCGTCAGTGCCTTCGATTGTCTTGGAAAGAAGGTCAGACTGCATATTGCCCGAGGCTGCAATCATAATCGGCACAGCCAGAAGTGCCACGAGCATCAGAAGACCCTGGAAAAAGTCTGTCCAGCACACTGCCTTGTAGCCGCCGAGGAAGGTGTACACCAAAATGATTGCCGCAAAGATAATCATTGCAACCATGGGGTCAAGGGTGGGGAAAAGCTGAACAAACACCTTGGCACCTGCCGAAAAGGCTGATGCAACATAGATGGTGAAGCTCACAAGGAACACAATTGCACATATGATTTTGAGAGCTGAGCTCTTGGCAAGAAAACGATTGGTGAGATATTGGGGCATTGTGATGGCGTCGCCCGAAGCCTTGGAGAATTTGCGCAGTCTCTTGGCAACGATAATCCAGTTGAGGATTGTGCCGATTGCAAGACCAATGCCTATCCATGCCTGACCGAGGCCAAATGCAATAATGCTGCCTGGCAGACCCATAAGCAGCCATGCGCTCATGTCCGATGCCTGAGCGCTCATTGCAGTAACCCACGGACCCATTGACCTGCCGCCGAGGAAATATTCTTTTTCGCCGTTATTGTTTTTGCTCTTTGCAAAGAAATAGATGCCTATAGAGAGCATTGCTACAAAATAGAGCACAAAGGCGAGAACTTCGTAATTCATAAATTCATATCCTTTCGTTGTAAAATATACCATAGCATTATACCATAAAATGTCAGATTTTGCAATAGTTTATATTTCAGAGTTTTGCTTTTTGACTATAACAGCTCCCACCGCAAGCACTGCAATCACGATGGGCAGTGCAAACACAATGCCGTTGAAGGTGCGAAGTGCCGATGTGGCAAAATCGGTAAATACATGGCAAAATGTGTTGGTCACCGATGCAAACACAACTGAGCTTCCCACACAGACAAGAGTGCGCAAAAGCTTGGGTGTTGTGCACTTTATGCAAACACTGGCCGCCGCAAGCATTGGCCAGCCAATGAGAAATTCTTTGGTGCGAGGTCTTGCGCCCGAAAGTTCGGCAATGAAATTGCGTATCTGATTTTCAAGCGGTGAAATTTTGGCGTTGCCACTGCGCATCACATACACTGCCGCAACCGCTATAGCCGCCAGAGTCACAAGCACATGCCACAGCTTTATTTTGCCAATGGCTGAGCGCAAATCAAAGCGGCATTTTTCATATATCCACATTGCACCCATTGCATATGCCACAGGGAGCACCAAGGTGAGCTTGACTCCTCTGAAGATTGCGTCGTTA
>JAFYUA010000289.1 GCA_017549745.1 Clostridia bacterium
TAATACACACCCATATCCGTGTCATAGCACGATGCATACACTGTGTATTCGCACTCATCATTTTCTGTGATGGTGCAGCCCTTTATCTGCGTGGCAGTACCAAGCATATGAAAAAACTGCACTGCGTTTTCAAAAGAAACACTATTATATTTAGCAAAAGTCGCTCTTACAAATCGTGACATCGAAGACCAGTCACCCGGCAAGCCAATTGCCCCCATGCCTCTGCTGTATGCGTTAAAATCAAGCTCTTTGCCAAATCTGTTTTCGGGGTGATTGGCAGTGAGGTTGATGTAGTTATTCAGGTTAAAAAGCTGCTTGTCAAATGATGGCATATTTGTAAGCACGCCAATGGGGTTATCATATATCTTTGTTTCACCGTTTTCACACTCCAAAGTCAAAGAACCGTTTTTGTCACTTATTATCCAGTGCAGGGGAGATGGCGGCATATCTTTGCCAAAGGCTGTATTTGTCACATTCACTTTTTTCAATAGCTTTTTTGCTTCGTCAATGGTTTTGCATTGACTAAGCACCCACAATATCAATTCAAAGCTTGCTATGTTGTCTTTGTCGCTTATAGGGTTTGCATATTTTGCATCAGCATATCTCAGCGCCGCCGTGGCAAGTCCGTGTTCGTTTGCTGCATCATAATACAGGGGAAAGGAGTCTTTCACTATCCCTGTTCCGATTATTGCATAGTGTTTGAAAGAAGACGATTTTGACCTGAAATCTATTGTGTAATTGCGCGGTGTAATTATGATTTTTTCACCATAAGAACATTCCATATCAAGATTTCTGCCAAACCAATGATGTTTTTGGGTATAGCTTATTGCGGTACACATAAAAATCACTCCAGAGATATTGTCTGCATTTTTTAAATTAATATTGCAATATTATCGAAAAACAGTTATAATGCTAATATAATCGTTTTGTATGGAGGTTATTATGAAAATAATTAAATCCTTGTTTTTGTTGCTCATAACATGCTGCATTTTTGCGGCATGCTCGTCAGGCAATGATGCCAGTGATGCTTCCAATCAGGATGCACCTGTGGTTGAAAATGTTGTCACCTCAGCTGCAGCACCCGAGCACACCTTTGTTACTTTCGAGACGCAATCCCACGGCAAATTCGTGGTAGAGACCTATCCTGAGCACGCGCCCGAGACAGTTCGTCATTTTCTTGAGCTTGTCGATGGTGGCTTCTACAATGGCTTTACCATAGAGCAAATACGCCATAGTGAAGCTCTTGTTACATCAGAGTCTTCTCCTGCTCTGAGGTCCGACAGTGCCGCTGCTTTGGCAACCACCGTCAGCGGAGAATTTACCAAAAATGGCAGAAGCAATGCTCTCAAGCTCGAAAAATACACCCTTGCTCTCAATCATATTCCCACCCAGTACGATTCGGGCAGTGCACAGTTTATGATAATGCTCACTTCATCGCATGATTTCGATGGTGAATATGCAGGCTTTGGAAAAGTTGTTCAGGGAACAGAGGTGATTGACAAAATCGCAGGCTCCGAAGTTGACCGCAAAGGTACCCCTGTTTCACCAATTGTAATGAAAAAAGTTTACATAAACGAATAAATTTTGTGTTAATTTTTTAACAACACATCTTGCATATTTTTACAATTTATAGTAAAATATAAACTAAAGTAAAATCTTTTAACTTTAAGGAGGAAGTAAAATGGCAGTTAAAGTTGCTATTAATGGTTTTGGCCGTATCGGTCGTTTGGCATTCAGACAGATGTTTGGTGCAGAAGGTTATGAAGTTGTTGCAATCAACGACCTCACAGATCCTAAGATGCTTGCTCATCTTCTCAAGTATGACTCATCTCAGGGCAGATATGACGGCCACACAGTTACCGCTGGTGAAGATTCCATCACTGTAGACGGCAAAGAAATCAAAATCTATGCTATCAAAGATGCAAATGAATGCCCCTGGGGTGCTCTCGATGTAGATGTTGTTCTCGAATGCACAGGCTTCTATTGCTCAAAAGAAAAATCTCAGGCACACATCGATGCAGGTGCTAAAAAGGTTGTTATCTCTGCTCCCGCAGGCAAAGATTTACCGACCGTTGTTTTCAGCGTAAACGAGA
>JAFYUA010000034.1 GCA_017549745.1 Clostridia bacterium
GGCTATGGGCGACATATGACAATGAATCTGTGAATTTATGTAATATATGACTCACTGTCAGTTAATCTGCCTTTTGGGAATGAGTATCGGTTTGTCGCCCGCCTTGAGTGAAGATGAATCAAGAGAATTGACCTTGATGATTTCTTCACAGGTGGTGTTATATTTTTTGGCAATATCCCATATGTCGGAATTAGAGTCAGGATAATATACCACGATGCTCGGCTGAGATGACTTCTTGATTGGTGAATTGGTATCGAGAGAGAAGTCTGTAATCAGACTGATGTCTTCAAAATCGGTGAGCTTGCCTTCGGCACTGATGATGGTGCGGGTCTGAATTTCTCTTGATGATGCAAGCATATAACCATAGTTGACACATGCAACATCCACATTTATCACACTGTCTGCACTGCCTGCATCGGCTGAAAGCTCTGTTTCAAACGGGCTTGTATGGCGTATGCGGCAAAGAGTGTTTTCTTCGTCGGCATATACGATAACAGTTTCCACACTACCGTTTACTTTTATCATGTTGCCGTCATGTTGCACAGAGCTCTGCCCTACTGTTGCATCCATATAATAAATCTTGGAAACGGCGGAGTCTGTATCAGATAAGATTATGGAATCTTTGAGGGTAGTCTGAGTTTTATTGCATTTGCTTATATGCATAAGACTCGCCTTTCTGCTCTTTGTGTCATAGGTGTAGTCGGGACTATAGATGTCTGATGCGAGGCTATACTCACCATGTTCAAAAGCACATATACTGCCTCTGAGCTTAAAATCAACATCGAGCTGATTGCCCGCATCGGAAACAGAAAGAGCATAGCTTGAGTCGGCAACCTCAAAGTGTGAGGATATCATGTGCTCGGCCGACACAGAGTCAATGTCGATAATCTCAGTGAATGTGGCTTCGGTATCATAAGCACAAATCTCACCCTCCGCGCCATAAAGCACCTGAATATTGGCGTTGCCTTTGACAATGGCTTTGTTGTTGACCGTCTTGATTTCGCTGATGTCGGGGCGGATGGTGACATCATAGACCTCACAGTTTTCGTCATTTGTCGGAAGTGTCATGCAATCAGACAGATTGATTTCAAATTCCTGACATGCCGCAAGGTAATCGGAACTATAGTTCATGCTGCGCGACGGTGTATCGGGGAACTGATTTTCGCCGCTGATTGCCTCAAGCGAGCTTTGACGAACTGCCTCTGCCTTGAGGTCAAGCATAGCTCCCACAGAGAGCTTGCGCGAATTTTTGACATCGAACATTGTGCGAGACACATTGCACGAGCCTATGCCTATTGCCGAATCATCGGCACCCGGCATGTCTGCCTGATGATTGAACGGCGAGGTGTATTCAATAGAGCATATTGAACTCCTGTCGCCATCACCCACATACAAAATGTTGAACTTTACCTTGCCTGAGAAAATAACCTTGTCCTTTCTCATGTAACGCTCAGACACATCGGCAAGTGCCTTGACCGACAAAATCCGATGAATGTCGGGTTTTGTGTCGGGCACTATGACATCTGCCTCAACTGTTGCTTTGGTTTTGACTTGTTTGTTGTAATCACACACGGAAACATTGCTCAGATTGAAGTCCATGTAATTCATCCCTTCACATAATAATAGTATTTGTACAATATATGACGGACAAATATCAATTATTACGCAAAAAAGAAAAGTGCAATCATTGCCATGTGACAACGATTGCACTTTTGAAGTTCTTATTAGTTGAGAGCAGCTTTTGCTTTTTCAACAAGCTGTGTGAAAGCTGCAGGATCTGCAATAGCAATTTCGGAGAGCATCTTTCTGTTGATGTCTACGCCTGCTTTTTTGAGACCATTCATGAGCTGAGAATAGTTGATTCCGTTGAGCTTTGCAGCTGCACTGATTCTGGTGATCCAGAGTCTTCTGAAATCTCTCTTTCTCTGCTTTCTGCCAATGTATGCATATACAAGTGATTTCATAACTGCCTGTTTCGCAGTTCTGAAACATTTGCTCTTTGCGCCTCTATAACCTTTTGCAAGTTTTAAAACTCTTTTTCGTCTTTTTCTTGTAGCCATAGCGCCTTTAACTCTAGCCATTTTAAAACGCCTCCTCTATATTATTTATACAATATCAGTCTCTTGATTGTAGCTGCATTTGCACTTGATGCATATGTGTGCTTTCTCAAAGCTCTTTTTCTCTTGGTTGATTTCTTTGTGAGAA
>JAFYUA010000290.1 GCA_017549745.1 Clostridia bacterium
GGGTCGATGAATTTGCCAAAATCGGTGACCATGTTGTAGTTGCGGGCAACATAGCCGTCGACCCCGTCGGTGAGTGATGCCACTGCAAAAATCACGCAGGCAACCAGCTCATTGTATGGAAAATCCCACATATATGCAATCATAAACAGGGGAATGAGAAGTATTCTCGACATTGTAATCTTGTTAGCTAAATTCATAAGTACGCCTCCTTGGAGTTTATCCTATATAAAAAATACCACAAAATTTATGATATGTCAACACATTTGCACATGACATCATATTCGCTTGCATCCACAATCTCCACACTCACGATGTCGCCTGCGGCAAGCTCTTCTTCGCTATACACATATGCCATTCCATCTACATCGGGAGTGTCGCCCGAGCATCTGCCCACATAGCAGTATTCGTCGGCATCGTAGCCCTCTATGATGACGGTGTCGGTCTTGCCGATTCGCTCTGAATTGACCAAGTGCGACACCTCTTTTTGAATGGTCATGGCAAGGCTTAGCCTGTCTTCTTTGATATCTTCGCTTATCTGACCATCATAGTCATAGGCGGGGGTGCCTTCTTCGCGCGAATATGTGAATATGCCCACCTTGTCGAGCTTGTACTGTGTGAGAAAATCGGTGAGCTCTTCAAAATCTGCCTCGGTTTCACCAGGGAAGCCCACAATGAGCGAGGTGCGGATTACCACCGAGGGGATTTTCTTCCTGATTGAATCGATGAGCGAGCGCACAAGAGCGCCGCGGCTTCGCCTGCCCATTTTTTTGAGAATATTGTCACTTATGTGCTGAATGGGCATGTCGAGATATTTGACCACTTTGGGGTTGGAGGCTATCTCGCCAATTAGCTCATCGGTTATATTTTCGGGGTAGCAATATTGCAGCCTTATCCACTCAACACCATCAATTTTTCCAAGAGAAGCAAGCAGGCTCGCAAGAGTGGCTTCGCCTGTGTCCTTGCCGTAGCAGGCGGTGTCCTGAGCCACGAGTATCAGCTCCTTGACTCCATTTGCCGCAAGGGTACGCGCCTCAGAGAGTATGCTATCTTGTGGGCGTGAGCGAAATTTTCCGCGTAGCTTGGGAATGATGCAATAGGTGCAGAAGTTGTCGCAGCCGTCGGCAATTTTGAGATAGGCAGTGTGCTCAGGTGTGCTCTGCACTCTGGGCAAATCATAGCTCACTGCCTTGTTTTCATCACTCACCGATGATGTCTTCTCGCCGTTTTCATAATAGCGCTCAATAACCTCGGCAATGCGTGCATAGTCGGTAGTGCCGAGGATGATGTCCGCCTCGGGTATCTCGGCGAGGATATCGTCTGAGTAGCGCTGAGCAAGACAGCCTGTCACTATTAAAAGCTCGCATTTGTCCTCTTTGTATGCCGCCATCTCTAAGATGGCATTTATCGATTCTTCCTTGGCAGAATCGATGAATGCACAGGTGTTCACCACTATCACATCGGCAAGTGATGCATCGGCGGTTATCTCAAAGCCGCGCTCTGCCAGAATTCCGAGCATGGTTTCGGTGTCGGTAAGGTTTTTGGCACAACCCAGTGATATAAAGCCTATTTTTTTATTCATTGCCTGTCACCTCAATTGCTTTTCGTATCGCTTTGTCTATAAGTGCAAAATCAAACCCGCGCGATGCAAAATAACGGGTTATGCGCGCTTTGGTTTTCATGTCGGTCATGTCCTCGCCTCTGTAGCGGGTAAGAATCATGTCGGTCATTTCTTCTTCGGTATCGTTGTCATCAAGGGCGCCGAGAACTTCATTTATTATCTCGTCACTGAGCCCTTTTTGCTTCATTTCGTATCTTATCTTTTTTTTGCCCCACATTTTGCCCAGGCAGTGCTCCAAAAAGAGTGCGGCATAGTCGGCATCATTTATATAGCCAAGGCTTTCAAGCTCCTGGGCCACCTCAAACACAATCGCTTCATCATAGCCGCTTTGCCCGAGCTTTTCTTCAAGCTCTTTGCGGCTATAGGGCTTTCGCGAGAGCATGTCGAATGCCTTGCCCAGCGCTTTGGTGAAGCCCGACTCCATGATGCACCTGTCAAGCTCTGATTGGCTCAGCTCTCTGCCTGGCTTTATCTTAAAGACTACCGCATCAGTTTCATCAAGGGAAAAAGCGTATTCGTTATCCACAAATACGCTGACCCTGTGCTTATTATTTTTTTGAACGGTTACATCAGTTACTTTCATTGTTGTTTATCTTGTCCATTATCATCTTGTATATCACGTCGGTGAATTCGGGGTTGGCACGCATATATTCTCTTGCCTTGTCGCGACCCTGACCTATTTTGTCACCGTCATATGAATACCAAGCGCCGCCCTTTTGGATAACATCATATTCCACTGCAGCATCGAGGATATTGCCCTCTTTGGAGATGCCTTCCCCAAAGAGAATGTCAAACTCAGCCTCTTTGAACGGGGGAGCGAGCTTGTTTTTCACAACCTTGGCTCTGGTGCGGTTGCCGACCATTTCGCCGCCGACA
>JAFYUA010000035.1 GCA_017549745.1 Clostridia bacterium
GCACACATCTCACATTCTCTCTCGCCAAGAGTGATTTTGAGCTTTTTTATGCCCAAAACTTTATTTCGGGCAAATACAGCCGATGCAAGCTTTAAGATGATATACACCACACAAGAGCTTGCAATGAGAGTTGTGAGCGAAATGTCAAAATAGAATATCCCATTGCTCACCATGGGGGCTGCGCCGTCTGCAAAATCTGTGAAATATATGAGTGCAAGCATTACTCCTGCAAAGCAAAATGATGCCAGATAAAACACGGCGCATCTTTTTATAAGCTTTATAATTCCTGAGTGTGGGTCTGTTATCACAAGCATAATAAGTGACACTGCCAGCTTTGCAGGAAATATGTAGAGCATATGAGCCGATGGGAAAAACAGGCACACTGCATACACCCTCCCCAAAGCTGAGGCAACACAGAGCCTTAGCCAGCTTGAAGAGCTTTTGGAAAAAGCGCATGTCACTCTTAGCAATATCATGTTTATTATAAAATTGACAAGAAAAAGCATGTCAGCATATACAATGGCTTTCATATGTTCACCTCTGTATATATTATATGCTATACGAGCTGAGAAAAATGTAAAGAAACGACGAATAAAAAAATTTATATTTTCAAAATACCTCTTGCCAAAAGAGAAAAATTGTGGTATAATGTCAAAAGCACATTTGGATTTGTTTGGAGGTGTTAATGTGTTAGAGTTGATTTTGACAATTGTACATGTTGTACTCGCTGTTATATTGATAGCTATTGTTCTTTTCCAGTCCGGTTCACAGGAGGGACTTTCGGGTTCTATCGCCGGCGGCGCAGAAACTTTCTTTGGCAAAAACAAAGCAAGAAGCATGGATGGAATCCTCGCTAAAGGCACAGCGGTTGTAGCAGTGCTCTTTATCATAACATCACTTGTTTTATTCTTTATAACAAAATAACAAAAAGATTTTGCAGACGGCTCCGTCTGCTTTTCTTTTTTTCGTCTCATTGACATTTTTTGTCGAATGTTATATAATAAATTTACCATCATACTCAGGAGGAAGCAATTATGTCTTATTGCGAAAATTGCGGTGCTATGATTGATGAGCGTGCGCTTGTTTGTGAAAATTGCGGCGCGCATATTAGCTGTCGGAGTGCCGATGAACAACAAGGCAGGTCATATAATGAAGATATATTTCTTACGATAAAAAATAAAGCATGGGATTTTGTGCAGACCTATGTTCCACAAAAGCTTCTCACCCCCGGTGACAAGACTCTGTTTTATGCAGGCTTTGGTTGCTTTGGGGTGCTTGCTTTGGTGTACATACTTTGTATGTTTGCCTTTATGGCAGACATCTGCCTTCCAATAGGCCTTGGCAGCGAAGCTTTTCTGTCATTTGTGGCAGGGGTAGGCTCAGATTCTGCAGGCGCATCTGCGCTCTGGATTCTCGTTTTCCTCATTATCAACCTTGTTCCTGTCGCCTTTGCCGTGCTTGCGTTTTTCAAAGCTGATTTCAGGATTTATTCCTTGTATGCTATGGCAGGCTTTATAATCCTCACCATTTTTTCATTCTTTGCATGGCTCATTTCTTCCCCTGCCAGCATGCTCGAAGCCATCACATATTACAGCAGCCCAAACAAATATGCGTGGTATGTTTTGATGGATTCACTCAGTGAGGCGTGGTATCTCAAGATTATCCTCTCTTTGGGGGCAGCTGTTGGAATCGGTGTTGATATTTGCAAAGATTCAGGCATACAACTTGATTGATGAAACGAGGTAGTTCAGATGTCGCTTTTTTTCACAATAATATTTCTTGCGTTTTTGATATATGTATCTTATTTTAAAATAGTGTGGTTGCTTTTCCGTGGCAAACAATACAATCGTTTTTTTGCCACTCTCATAAGCACTGTTTTCCCTGTAATCGGCTCAGTGCCTGCCTTTATAATGGCAAGCAAATATGAGCGCAGGGTAGGGGGAATAGCCACGCGCATGAATGACTATGTTCTTCGCTGCTCTATCATTGCGCTCGAGCTTATATCGGTGTTTTTGTTGTTTTGCCCTTTGTTTGAGTCAGACAGTATGACCGCTTCGGGCATCAACATGATATTCGGTCTCAACATGGGTGACATCACCATCTTCAAGAGTGCATATTTCCTGCTCTACATAGTGATTGCACCTTTTGTGGCGGCTGTGATAAATGCAGTTGATGTCAAATTCAACATCCGCAATGTTCTCTCTTATGTGGTTGCACTCATTTCGTGCCTCACAGTTTTTGCAATAGCAGTATTTGCTGATACCGACGGCGAGTTTGAAGCTACTTTTGTTTTGTGGCTTTATTGCATAGCGCAAGTTGCGATAATGCTTTTGTGTGTTTTCTCGCTCATAAAGGTGCGCAATCGCTTTTTGCTTGCTCTGGAAAAAGAAGAAGCCCAAGAGGAATCGGTAAGCACCGAAGAGCCTGAGGCAGTGACTCCCGCTGCTGGCACCTACAAGTGCGCCAAATGCGGAAGCTTCGTTCCCAAGGGTACAATTTGCCCGTGCCGAGAAGAGACCAGAGTCACTCTCGACAAGCTCATGGCTCAGCAAAACGAAAAAGAAACCTCTGATTTTTGCGTATATTGCAAACGCGCTCTTGCGCCAGGTGAGGCATGCAACTGTGTGGGTGAAGGCTTTGGCATTACAGTAAAGCCCGAACAGTTTGAAGGGCGCAAATGCAGATATTGCGGTCAGATTCTCGTTGGTGACAGCACATGTGTGTGTGAAAAGATAATGAAAAATTCCAAGCCTGCCGATGAACACGCCGGCAGTGCAGAACCCAGAGCATATTTTGAACAGAGTGTCCATCTTGAAACCACCCATATTTCTGATGAAATGGCTGAGCTCGAAAAGAAAATCGAAGCCAAATTCTCCGAGGTCAAGAGTTCACTTGCTCATTATGACGAATAACAAAAAATAACAAAAAACCTTACTGCATGGCTTTGCAGTAAGGTTTTTCTTCTTTATATGTTGTTTACATATCCGTCATCTGTCAAAAGGTTTTCGCCCTTTGCGGCACTCGTAGCAAGAAAGTCGCAGCGTTCATTTTCAACATGACCGTCATGCCCTTTCACCCAGCATAGCTCAACCTGATGGATTTTCAAAAGCTCTATAAGCCTCTCAAAGAGCTCTCTGTTTTTCACGGGCTCTTTTTTGCTGTTTTTCCAGCCGTTTTTCTGCCATGACACAATCCAGTTTTTGTTGATGGAATCTATCAGATATTTTGAGTCGCTCCAAAGCTTCACTTTGCATGGCTCGGTGAGTGCTTCCAGACCTGTTATCGCAGCAAGAAGCTCCATTCGGTTGTTGGTAGTACATTCATATCCCTGTGACAATTCCTTTTGCCTGCCCATATATGAAAGTATCACTCCGTAGCCGCCCTTGCCCGGATTTCCGCTGCAAGCTCCGTCGGTATATATGGTTACTTCTTTCATCAAAAAATCCCCTTTAATATTTAGTGTGACAGGACTCGAACTAACACTGGTTTCACATGACAAATTTACCTGAAACTACAGTAAATTCCTTGAAAATACGTCAGTATTCCCTGCGTAATTTACTTTGTTTCAAGAAAATTTGTCTATGTGAAACTGCTGAGCACCTGACAACTTGAAAATTTTATTAAGATTTTAGTGCGGCAGGTTGAAGGCGGGCTGACGCCCGTCAAAACCGACAAACTGAAAGCTTTTAAAATTTTCAGTCGTCAGGCAGTGAGAGTTCGAGTCCTGTCACACTTTAAGTACTCTTCCAGACTCTTCTTTCACTCTTTTTAGCATGAGAGTGTCAATGGTAGGATAGGTAGAGAACACCACAATCAGTCCCACAAGTGAGAGTCCGATGAGTCCTGCTATAACAGCGAGCAGTGTGGGTGAGAAAACGAAAAGATAAAGAGCACCAATTGCAATGGCCGCCACTATAGCTGTTATGAGAAGATTAAGCGGAAGCTTGCCTGTTGCAAATATAACTGCGTTTTTAAAAAGCTTTGAAAATTTAAGCTCAAATGTCACCATCATGGTGTATATATAGTAGTGAGCCCATGTGAAGATAACACTGATTGCCACAATGACTCCGGCTGCAAGGTTCGGCATAAGGCTGCCCATCTGTGGCATATCAACAGGCATCACAAACATATAAAATCCAAATGCCACATACAGAGCAATGTAGCCAGCCATGTCTATCACGCTCATAATAAGCCCATGCACATAATTCTTCTTAAACTGCGCCCAAAAGTCTGAAAGCACCCATGCGTGCTCGCGGCGCTGAATGTTTCTGAGCACATACACAAACCCTGCCGTGGCAGGACCTGTTATAAAAAGAGACACCGCCAATATGATGAGCGATATATAATCGGGGTGGAATGAAAACGCCTGCATTTTGCCAAGGTCTGCAAAGCTCTGGATATCTCTGTTGAAATCAAATGAAAAATAAAGTCCCACAATCAGAGGTGTAAGCGCGAGGGTATATATGAGGTTTAATTGCATGAGCTTGCCTATCTTTGCAAACAGTATTTCAAAAAACACAAAAAACCGTCTTTTCTCAGGCTCGTTTTTCGACACGCCCTTGCCCGGTTTTGATTCTTTAGTGATAAATCTTGCCATTTGTCTACCAGCTTTCGTAATATTATTAATCAATAAATGGTATTATAACACAAATATTTCATTTCGACAACTGTTTGTGAAAATTTGTAATAAAATTCCATTGGACCCACTTGACAAAGTCCAATAAATAGTGTAATGTATATAGTATTGATACTATATATTGGGGTGGTTTAAGAAAATGGCAGGCAAGAAAAAAGAGTATTCAAACGAAAGCATATCCCAGCTCAAGGGTGCTGACCGTGTCAGACTCCGTCCGGCTGTAATTTTCGGTTCTGACGGCATCGAGGGTTGTCAGCATGCAATGTTTGAAATCCTGTCCAACTCTCTCGACGAAGCCAGAGAGGGTCATGGCGATATAATAGAAATAACCCGCTATCTTGACAAGTCAATCGAAATCACCGATTATGGCAGAGGCGTACCTGTTGACTATAACCCCGTTGAAGACCGTTTCAACTGGGAGCTTGTGTATTGCGAGCTTTATGCAGGCGGCAAATATGACAATAACTCAGGCTCCAACTATGAATACAGCCTCGGTCTCAATGGCCTGGGTGCGTGTGCCACTCAGTATGCTTCGGAATACATGGATGTCACAGTATATCGTGACGGCTTCAAATATGGTCTCCACTTTGAAAAGGGTGAAAATGTGGGCGGACTTTCCAAAGAGCCTTTCCGCCATCGCCACACCATGACCAAAACCAAATGGCGCCCCGACCTTGATGTTTTTACCGACATCGATATCAGCGCCGAGTTTTATCATGATGTTCTCAAAAAGCAGGCTATTGTCAACAAGGGTATACTTCTTCGCTTCAAAAACGAAATATCCAAAGGCGAATTTGAAACCACTGACTATAAATATGAAGAAGGCATAGTGGACTATGTGGGTGAAATAGCAAACGGCGAAGCCATGACCGATGTAAAGTTTGTGGAATGTGAGCGCACAGGTCGTGACCGTGAGGACAAGCCCGACTACAAGGTGAAGCTTTCGGTGGCATTTTGCTTTTCCAACAAGGTAAATGCACTCCAGTACTACCACAACTCAAGCTTCCTTGAGCATGGCGGCTCGCCCGACAAGGCTGTGGCCAATGCCTTTGTCAATCAGATAGACAAATACATCAAGCAAATAGGCAAATATAATAAGAATGAATCAAAGATTAATTTTAACGATGTAAAGGATTGCCTTATCCTTGTGTCCAATTCGCTCTCTACCATGACGAGCTACGAAAACCAGACCAAAAAGGCCATCAACAACAAATTCATTCAGGAAGCCATGACCGAATTTTTGCGCCATGAGCTCGAGATATATTTTATTGAAAACAAAGTAGAAGCCGACAAGATTGCAGCTCAGGTGCTTGTGAACAAGCGAAGCCGCGAGCATGCCGAAAAGGCGCGCATCAACATTGCCAAAAAGCTCACAGGCAGCATCGACATCAACAACCGCGTGCAAAAGTTCGTTGACTGCCGCACCAAGGATGTATCCAAACGCGAGGTCTATATTGTTGAGGGTGACTCGGCTCTCGGCTCATGTAAGCAGGGCAGAGACGCCGAATTTCAGGCAATAATGCCCATCAGAGGTAAAATCCTCAACTGCCTCAAAGCAGAATATGACAAGATTTTCAAAAGCGATGTTATAGTTGACCTCATGAGAGTGCTCGGCTGCGGTGTTGAAATCAGCTCCAAGCACAACAAAAATCTTTCTCTTTTCGACATGGACAATCTTCGTTGGGACAAAATCATCATCTGCACCGATGCCGATGTCGACGGTTTCCAGATTCGCACTCTTCTGCTTGCCATGATATATCGCCTTGTGCCCACTTTAATTGAAAAGGGCAAGGTGTTCATTGCCGAATCTCCGCTTTTTGAAATCACATGCAAGGGCAAATCCTACTTTGCCTACACCGAGAAAGAAAAGGCAGACATTATGAAAAAGCTCGACGGCAACAAATGCACAGTTCAGCGTTCAAAAGGTCTGGGCGAAAATGAGCCCGACATGATGTGGCAGACCACCATGAATCCCGAAACGCGCCGTCTCATCAAGGTGAGCACCGAAGATGTAGAAAAAACCGCCGAAATGTTTGACCTGCTCCTCGGTGACAACCTCAGCGGAAGAAAAGACTATATTGCCACAAACGGACATCTCTACTTAGAGATGCTTGACCTTAGCTAAAGGAGGAAACGGGAATGTATCATACAGACATGAAAATTACGGATACGCTTCGTGAAAATTATATGCCCTATGCAATGAGCGTAATTATTTCCCGTGCACTTCCGGAAATCGACGGCTTCAAACCATCTCACCGCAAGCTTTTGTACACCATGTACAAAATGAATCTTATCAAATCTCAAAAGACCAAGTCGGCAAATGTGGTGGGGCAGACCATGAAGCTCAACCCCCACGGCGACGGTGCCATCTATGAAACAATGGTGCGTCTCACAAGGGGCAATGAGTCACTTCTGCATCCTTTTGTTGACTCAAAGGGCAACTTTGCCAAGCACTATTCGCGCGATATGGCATATGCAGCCTCGCGTTACACTGAGGTAAAGCTCGACGAAATCTGCAATGAGATTTTTAAGGATATCGACAAAAACACAGTAGATTTTACCGATAACTACGACGGCACCCTCAAAGAGCCCACTCTTTTGCCCGTAACCTTTCCAAATATTTTAGTCAATCCCAATCAGGGCATAGCAGTAGGC
>JAFYUA010000291.1 GCA_017549745.1 Clostridia bacterium
GAGTCACTTGCAATCGACGAGGATAACTTCACTCTCAACCTCGACGAGCAAAACGTGGTCTACCGCGCTTCGTCATCAAAGCTAATGGCATCAGGCGCGAGCATCTCAGTGGGCGCAAGCACCCTTATTCTGGACATTCCATCAGGCGGAGATGCCAAGGATTATGCAGTAAGGGGCAAAGACTTCTTTGCCGACGGGGGGCTCTACGATGTGCAGGTGTATGACATGACCGAGGACTACAAGGCAGGTGTCATCATTGTGACAAGCTCCGAGGCAAAAGCCGACGAGAAGTCTGAAATAGCAGTGATTGACAGAATCACAACTGCCCGCAACGAAGACGGCGACACTGTGCACAAGGTGTATGTGTATTCACAGGGCAAGGAAATTGCTCTAACCTCTGAAAATGACAAGACCTTTGTGAAAGAGGGCGGCTCACTTGCCTCTCAGGGAGACATCATCCAGTATCGCACCAATGCAAAGGGCGAGGTAGATGCCATAGGCGTGCTCTTTAATGCATCGGCAAAAACAACCGAGTTCAAAAACGAAATATCAGACAATCTCACCACCATCTACGGCAAAATCACCAAGAAGTTCTCAGACTCTGTGAACATTCAGGTGTCGGGCGGTCAGACAGAGAACTATTCTACCGAGAATGTGACCGTGTATGTATATGACAGTTCGCGCTCCAAAGCAAAGGTGAGCGTGGGCGATGCAGCAGACCTCAGCGTGCACGCAAATGACGGCAGCAGAGTGTTTGTGAGAATATACAAAGACGAAGTAAAAGAGATGGTTATTGTAAAATAACTTGAGAATATAGAAAAAATGCCTGTTGTGTCCACAACAGGCATTTCTGGTATATGATTATTATTTGGGCTGTTTGCCGATGTAAGCGAGGATACCGCCGTCTACATAGAGCACATGGCCGTTTACAAAGTCTGATGCATCAGATGCAAGGAACACTGCAGGTCCGATGAGGTCTTCGGGGTCGCCCCATCTCTCGGCAGGAGTCTTTGCAAGAATGAATGAATCAAAGGGGTGCTTTGAGCCATCGGGCTGAACTTCACGAAGAGGTGCAGTCTGAGGTGTGGCAATGTAGCCGGGGCCTATGCCGTTGCACTGGATGTTGTATGCGCCATATTCAGAGCAGATGTTTTTGGTGAGCATTTTGAGACCGCCCTTTGCAGCAGCATATGCCGAAACGGTTTCTCTGCCGAGTTCACTCATCATTGAGCAGATGTTGATGATTTTGCCGTGGCCCTTTTTAATCATTGAGGGGATAACAGCTTTGGACATGATGAAAGGTGCGTTGAGGTCAACATCGATAACCTGTCTGAACTCAGCTGCGGTCATTTCATGCATGGGGATTCTCTTGATGATGCCTGCGTTGTTAACGAGGATGTCAATAACGCCCACTTCTTTTTCGATGGTAGCAACAAGCTCGGCTACTGCATCTTCGTTGGTTACATCACACACATAACCCTTGGCATCGATGCCGTCTTTTGCATAAGCTTCGAGACCTTTGTCAACAAGCTCCTGCTTGATGTCGTTGAATACGATTTTGGCACCTGCTTTTGCAAGACCTGATGCGATTGCATAGCCGATACCGTAGGATGCACCTGTAACGAGTGCAACTTTGCCTTCAAGGCTGAATTTGTTCATATCAAACATTTTTATGTCCTCCTGATAATTTTATTTAAGGTCTTTTGTTTCAATAAAGTCCATATCGTCAAATTCCTGATTTTCGCCGCACATTGCCCAGATGAACGAATATGCCTTGGTGCCAACGCCTGTGTGGATTGACCAGCTGGGGCTGATAACGGCTTCTTCATTGTGCATGATGATGTGGCGTGTTTCATCGGGC
>JAFYUA010000292.1 GCA_017549745.1 Clostridia bacterium
CCGCAATGTACATACAACAGCCATGGTGGAATGACTACAAAAAATTCATCGACACAATGAGCCGCACAGGCATGATGCTCACCCATGGTGATGACTGCGTTGATGTGCTCGTGATTCACCCTCAGACAACCGCGTGGACACTGTATAACGACAGTGAATTTTATGACAAAAATGCCACCGAAGCAAAGGACAAAATAATGAAGCTCCATGCTGATTTTATGAATGTGCTTCTCACTTTGGAGAAAAAGCACATCAACTTTCATCTGGGTGATGAAATCCTCATGGAGCGCCACGGCAAGGTGGAGGGCGGCAAGCTGATAATAGGGCAAAAAGCATATTCAAAGGTCATCATGCCACCTCACGATGTGTTTTTGGCAAACACCAAAAGGCTGCTTGATGAGTTTGCAAAAGGCGGCGGCATCATCACAAATGCAGACGAGATTTGTGCAAATGACATCATAGACATTGCCGAAATCACCTATTGCCAGCGAAAGACAAGCGACTACACTCTCTATTACTTTGTCAACAGCACCGAAAATGAATATGATGCATACATCAAAAAAGGCAGCAAGAGAGTTGACCCCACCACAGGCGAAGTGACCGATTTTGACGGACACCACAAATTCCGCAAATATGATTCGCTCCTTGTGATTGATGACGGCACCGAGAGAGCCGAAAGCACCACTGAGGCGAAAAAGCTTGCCCCAATAGACCTTGGCGGCAAATGGCAGATAAAAAATTGCACACCCAACATTGTCACACTGGACTATTGCGACTATTATTTCGATGGTGTGCTTCAGGAAAAACACGGCTATGTGCTAAACGCCATGTATCGCGCACTTGAGCTTGGCAAAGATGTGCAGATACGATGTGACTTTGACTTCACTGCCGATTATGTGCCCAGTGAGCTCTGCCTTGTGTGCGAAACTCCGCACATATTTGACATCGAGCTCAACGGTCAGAGGGTGGACAAAGCAGACTGCGGTCACTTTGTTGACAAATCTTTCAGAAAAATCAACATAGCAAAATATGCCGTATGCGGCAAAAACACAGTGAGCATGACAGTGGATTTTGCGCAGAGTGCTCAGGTATATGAAAACATTGAAAAATCCAAGCAATTTGAATCAGAAAGAAACAAGCTCACATTTGACATGGAGCTTGAGCAGATTTATCTGATTGGTGATTTTGCAGTGAGAACCGACGGCGAGTTTGAAATGCTTGGCAGAAACGCCTGCCGCTACAAGGGTGATTTTGTCATCACAAAGCCCAAAACCGAGATAGAGCTTTCACACATCGAAATGCAGGGATTTCCTTTCTTTGCAGGTGAGATAACCGTGAGCAAGGAATTTGAAGCTGCAGACTGCGAAGCGATGCTCGACTTTGAAAAATGCGGCATAAATGTGGTGAAAACCAAAGTCAACGGAGCCGAAATCCCCAAATTCATGTGGGAGCCATACTCAGCTGATGTGACTGACCTCATAAACAAAGGCACCAACACCATAGAGCTCACCCTCACAGGCAACCTTCGCAACATGCAGGGACCCTTGCATCTTGAAGAGGGCGAATGCTATCGGGTGTCGCCCTTGCAATTCTACAAAGAAAAATGCGTGTGGTCCGAAGGCAACATAGCATGGAATGATGACTATTGCTTTGCATGCGTGACAATTAAAAACAGATGAAAAAAAAGTGTCTCAACCGAGACACTTTTTTTTCATCTTTCGCATCGCTCACCTGCAAGATACTGCTTTGGTGTGACACCTGCCTGCTTTTTGAACAGGCGGTAGCCATAGGATACATCATAGATTGCCACATTTTCGCACGCCTCTTTGAATGACATGCTCACATTTTCCATAAGCTCACAAATCATGCGTACCTTCTCGCGGCTTATGTACTGATGGATGCCCATGCCTGTTGCAGCTTTGAACACACTATTGAGATAATTGGGTGTTTTGCCAATAGCGTTTGAGATGTCAGAAAGCGGGATTTCCTTATCCATATGGTCCGATATGTAGCGCTTTATTTTGTATTCCAAAAGCGAAGCGGTGTTGTTTTTGGAATAAAGCTTCTGACGGTAGATGTTGTCGAGCTTTGAAAGAATAGAAAACACCGACAGTGACACCGAGAGGCTGTTGCGCTCAGAGCCGCCCGCAATGTTTGATATTATGGAATAAAGCTCTTTTTTGATGGCTTCGTTTTCGTTGCATGGAGGCGTGATAAAAGGCACTACGATTCCCTCACGGCTGAGGTCGGCACAAGTCTCACTCTCAACGAGCTCCACATCATAGTCCATCATCACCTGAACAGTGCAGTGAGTCTGGGCAGTGCCATCTGCCGAAAAAAGCTCAAAAGGCAGGCTGCGCTCGAGCACAATCACGCTTCGCGGCTCGATTTCATATTCTTTGTCATAGATGCGCGCCGTGACGCCGCCTGTTTTCACATACACCAGCTCGAATCCGTCACTATCATAGCAGGAGCCATACACCTGACGGTAATTATCCATGTGAAAATGATGGGCAAAGCCTATGCGGGCAAAATCTTTGAATTTGAGATGCAAGCCTAACATGATATTATCTCCTTGACACATTTTTTTCACTATAACATAAAATCGTTGATTTGTCCACATAATTTTTTTTGACAATTGCTTTCAATGGTGATATACACTATAATAAATACAGATTTTTTCAACTATCAAAGGAGCATTATGAAAATGAATAAAAAAGCATATTTTTTCATCGATGATGTCATCTGGACATTCCGCGATATAGCACGCACAAGGCCTGCGTCCATATTTGATCATCCTTTTATGGCGGCGCTCAAAGCCTCTCATGACAGATACGGCATGAAGGTGCAGCTCAATCTGTTTTATCAGACCGACTTTTTCTATGGTCATGACGAATTTAGCCTCACCGAGATGCCCGATTGCTACAAGGCAGAATGGGAAGCAAACTCCCACTGGCTCAGGCTCGCATTTCATGCAAGGCACGAATTCCCCGATTATCCATATGTGAATGCATCATATGAAGATGTGAAATATGACTTTGACCGCATCAAAAATGAAATAGTGCGTTTTGCGGGCGAAAAGAGCTTTGCCCTCGGCGTGTGCACTCACTGGCTCCCCATGAGCAAGGACGGCTGCAAGGCTCTTGCAGATAGCGGCATCAAAATCATGAGCGTGTCGGCAGGCGAAAAGACCGAATATGACGGCAACCCCGATTCACTGCCCTATGGTCATTCATTCCGTCTGCTGCAAAACCGCAAACCCGAGACGGCGCTGTTTACCCGAGTGTCGCTAAACGCCGCCATCACTCGCTCCATATGCGGCTACAACCAC
>JAFYUA010000293.1 GCA_017549745.1 Clostridia bacterium
AAAGACAATGCGTCGGTTGTTATGAAAAAAACAAACGGCAATTTCTCGGGTGGGGAAGATAGAGCGCTTGCACTTCTTTGGTATGATATAAATACCGAGCTTTCGGATATAAAAATGGACACATATGCTTTCTTTGAGAAAGAAGACACAATGGTCATCAGAGAAAACTGGGAAGATGATGCAGCCTATGTCGGCATTCATGCAGGCGAATCACAAGGTCAGCTTGACGGTGCAAGCTTTATCTATGAAGCTGACGGCATACGCTGGGCAATTGACCCCGGCTCCGGCAACTACAATCAGACCGGATATTTTGATTCGGCTCCCGATGGTCAAAAGTGGAGAATTTATTATTGCAGAGCTGAATCTCACAACACCGTTGTTGTTAATCCGTCACTTCTTCCCGACCACAGGCTCCCGTCATATTCCAAGCTTGAACTTGTGCAGCTAAAGGACAAAGGAGCAATTGCGGTTGCAGATACAACACAGCTTTTGTATGATGTTTCTTCTGCAAGGAGAGGCTTTATGTTTACCGACAATCGTCAAAGCTTTGTAGTCCGCGACGAAGTCAATGTGACAAAAGAGTCCGATGTATATTGGTTTATGCAGACAAGGGCAGATGTGGAAGTAGATGAAACAGGTGCAACCCTGACTTGCGACGGCAAAGAGCTTAGGCTTGATTTCATATCAAGCCACGGAGCAACAATCGAGGTTGGTCAGTCCAAACCTTTGCCCACAAGTCCCATAGAAGAAAATGATCGTTATGGTGATTTCAACCGCATTGTCATCAAAATGCATGGCAGCGGCGCCATGAATCTTACGGTTAAGCTCACTCCCGGAGGCATTGATGCAACATCTATTTCTGATTATGACAAGAGCATAGATTTGTGGACTATAGATTAAAAAAAGGAAAGGCGGTAATTAAACAATGATATTACAAGGCAAATTTTCGTATTGCAATAATAACTGCACCCTTTATGTGAGAGGAGGTGAAGAAAATGAAGTTAAATAAAACAGTATGCATTATATTGGCAATCATATTAAGCATATCATTTTCTGCAACAAATGTTTTTGCCGAAGAACCGACTCTGTGTGAAAAAGTGGGAATTGGTGACCTCTCTTCTCACAAAATCATTAAGCTCGACGGCAATGAAAATTCAGGCTCGCCAACTTTGATGGCAAACACGCAGATAATAAATCTTGGAAACTCCATCGGTGTGTTTTCATCACCGCTAAGTGGTTTCAAAATCACAGGCGATTCTGTGCGTGCAGCAATTCTGGGCTCAAATGTTTTGAAGCCCGAATTTGAAACCACGCTCACCTCAGAGGGCTATACCATACAATATGTAAGCCCTTCAGGTTCAAGTGACGGCAATCAGACAGTAGAAGCCGGAGGCATCATCAGAGCTGTCAAAGGTCAGGAGACAATAGACATTCCTGTTGTTGACAAAACTGTGCTCAAAACCTATGACGGCAATCAGATTGGCATGGACTGGCAAAACAATGGCGGCACAATTGTGTATCGCGATGTTAACACTGCTGACCTGGCTGGCAAAGCAAATGACGACAAAATATTTTGGTTTAAAGTAAATGCCGGTGCATCAGTCAACACTGCCCGAGCTCATAACCACAATATAAACACCCTCAACACGCCCCAAACAGTTATCACAGTGGAATTTGCAGTTCGTGTCACGGGTGATGCCGTTGCAACAATCGAAAACAACAACAATGGCTGGCAGATGATGAAATATACATCAGATGGAACCTTCACCTATCGAAGTGAGGCTAAAAATGCTATGGTTGATGTGGCTGCTTGCAGTGATGGCACTCAGTGGCACAATGTGGCAATGGTCTATGACTATGCAGGCGCAAGAATAATATATTACTTTGATGGTCAAATGTTGCCTGAGCTTGGCAGAAACACCGCAGGCAGTGCATATGAATTGACTGGCATTCGCTTTGTGGTGCCAAATGGCACCTACGCCAAAGGCGGCACTGTCGAATTTGACAACCTGCGCATAAGCCGAGGCTTCTATAAGCCATATTCACCCACAACTCTCAGCTCAAATAGCAGTGATGTGAGTGTTGAAAAAGGCTCAATCTTGTATGACGGTGAAAAGGTCACAAGTGTTGCCCAGCTCACAAGCGTTCTCACAACCGATGCCGACACTGTCACAATCTACAAAGACAAAACCTTAAAAGAGACAAGTGACACACTCAACGACGGAAATGTGATGGTGCTTTACAAACAAGACACCGATGCATTTTCCTATTATGAGCTCAAGAGCCTCAAGGTTACCGTGAACAGCATAAATTTTGCAAGGGTTGATGGTAAAGTGTCATGCAATGCAACACTCAGCTATCCCGGCTCCGACGGCACCGAGGTGACTTTGGTTATGGCACTTATCGACTCTGACGGTCGTATCGCGAAGCTCGCTTCTTCGCCTGCCACTGAAGTAACAGGCACTAAAATTCTCGAAACTCCTGCAATTGATGCAGCAGGCCTTACTCCAAAAGCCTTTTTTATCAATAACTGGACGCTTCGAGAAGCTATAAGTAGCACAATTTTTGAGGAGGAATGAAAATGAAAGCAAAAAAAATAGTAAGTATTATTTTGGCGATTGCCATGCTCTGCACACTTTGTGCAGTAAATGTAATGGCAGAGGAAACAACCCCTTGTGCAAAGGTTGGAATTGGTGATCTTTCTGGAAACAAGGTTATACAGAATTCTTCAAAGCAGCTCGAAACCAACTATCAAGTAATCAACCTTGGTGACAAACTTGGCGTATTTTCGATTGGTGAAGCTCGAAAAATAACCGGAAAATCACTGTGTGCAGTTCTTTTGGGTCAGGAAACTCTCAGTTTTTCAGCAGATGAAACTCTCACAACAGCCGGCTATAAGCTCGAATATATCACACCCGAAGGCAATAATGGTGATACCGAG
This sequence comes from Clostridia bacterium, assembly GCA_017549745.1. GTDB lineage: Bacteria > Bacillota > Clostridia > UMGS1810 > UMGS1810 > RGIG1828. The sequence goes on from JAFYUA010000293.1 coordinate 2,942, forward strand.
AGAGTTGTACACGGCGGTGTTGTAAGAGCAACCAAGGATAGTGAAGTTATCAATATTCCCGTTGTTGATTCTGTTGTACTTCAGGAAGGTGGAATAAGTAGTTTTAATGCTGGCGGTACCACCATGGCTAATAAAAATGCTTTGGGCGGCAAAGCTTTTGATGATGAAGCTTATCAGATTGCCGTTCCTGCAAGTACAGCAATCAGTACCGCCCGTGCAAGCGTAGCAAATATTAATACCAAAAACACACCGCAAACCATAATTACTGCCGAATTTGAGCTTCGCATCACAGGAGATGTTAAAGTTAATATATATCCCAGTGGTAATTCTGCGGTTTTCAGTTATGACGGCACTTTATCAAAACGAACTTATCCTAACACATCTGGAGCTTTGACATCACACAAAGTTTGTGATGATGCATCCCAGTGGCATAATGCTGCTGTTGAATTCAACTATTCTGATAACAGAGTATATTGGTACTTTGATGGTGTAAGAGTGGATGGTGATGCTGGTCTTTGTAACGCTGCAATAAAAGAACTTCGTTTTGAAATAAATGGTTCGAATTTTACAAATGGCGGAACTGTAGAAGTTGACAATTTGGTGATTCACAGAGGTGTATACACAGGCCGCGGCACATCTATTGCCAACAAAGCATTGGCAGACAATGTAGGCATTGACACAGCTGCCAAAAAGATTTATTATAAAGCTGATGGTTTGACCAAAACTGACTTGACAGCCGCCCTTGCACAGATTACCGATGCTTCAGAGATTAAACTCTATGCCGATTCAACTCTTGCAGCTGCAGCACCCGACACAATTGTCGATGGTAATGTGGCAGTTCTCAAATCAGCATCCAAAACACATTGTGAAACCTACAAAATTGTAAAAGGCGAGGATAAGCTTCTCATATATGCAAGCGGCAGTGAAATTAGAGCAAACCCATTATATGCCAATGCTTCAGGCAAGCTTATGATTGCAGAATATACCGCCGATGGCAAAGAGCTTCTTGGTGTGAAGATAGGTGAGGATGCAAGTCCTGTGTCTATTGCCGACAAAACTTCTGAAGGCAGAATATATAAATCATTCCTTTGGAATGATTTAACATCTGCGCAGCCTGTGCTTAGCTCTGTTTTATATCCGGCAGAGTAAATTGACTGTGTGATAAAGTATTTGAGGGTGTCTTAACATACAGACACCCTCAAATAACCAATAAATAACGAACAAACATTTATAACATTTAAAGGAGATTATACAATGAGAGTTGCTTTTTATGAAAAGGACATAACTCCGCCTCTGGGCGGCTATTTGGCAGGTTACTATACAAACTATGTTGCCGATGATGTGCTTGACCCTCTCTACGTTCATGCAGCAGTCATAGATAACGGGAACACAACTGTGGCAGTGATAGCAATGGATAGTTGTGAGTTCCCTGATGATATGCATGACGCTGTAACCAAAAGGATAACGGAATATACCGGCATTCCTGCCAAAAATGTGATGATCACAGTCAATCACACTCATAAAGGCATGCCTATATTTGATAGTCCTGAAATAAATGCATACTCTGATGGTCCATACAAGGATGTTGTGTATCGATTGATTGCAGACTGTGTTACACTTGCATACAAGCGTATGGAAGAATCCGATATCAGCTTTGGCTGCGGCTGTGTGGACGATATTTCCTTTAACCGCACATATATTATGAAAGACGGCACCATAATGACCAACCAGTGGCACAATGATGACCGCACAGGCACTCTGGCGGGCATTGACCCCGACCTGCCTGTTTTGTTTTTCAAAAATTTCGATGGCAAACCCATGGGCGCAATAATAAGCTTTGCGTGTCATCAGGATTGTGTGTTGGGTGGTGCTGCATACACTGCAGGCTTCTCTTCGGTGTTGTCAAGAGAATTGAAAAAAGAATATGGTGATGATTTTGTAACCGTATTATTTGCAGGAGCAAGTGCCGATATTAATCATCTCAATCCCGATATGGAAGAAATGCCATCCGATTGGCACATTCACATGGGCAAGCGCCTTGCCAATGAAGCCATAAAAACCATAACCAAGGCAGAGCCTATAATAGAAAGAACTCTTTTTTCAAACAAAGAAAAAATCAAGGTTTCTACCCGCGATTGTGACATAGACACCGTGATAAAATATGCGCAAGAGTTTGCCGCAGAGAAAAATCTCATGAAGATGCGCAATCTTTTGTTCTATGCTTCATGCAATAAATATCAAGCCAAAGATACCGAGATTTGGTTGCAGTGCATAGGAGTGGGGGGTGTGTTGCTCTATGGCTACCCCGGCGAAATCTTTGTAAACTTTGGCTTAGACCTCAAAAAGCGTTCTAAGTCATCAAAGAACATTGTAGCCACACTTTGCAATGGTGGTTGTGGATATGTTGCAACTAAAGAAGCTTTGGCAGAAAACAGTCGCTTGTATGAAAAAGCGCTTTGCTTTGATGCCTGCCTTGATGAAGATGCAGGCTA
>JAFYUA010000294.1 GCA_017549745.1 Clostridia bacterium
GAAAGCATAGGAGGTGCATATGGCTACTATCAGCAAAATCAAAGATGAAATAAAATGCATCTTCATGATGCTCAGCGCAGCTACAATACAATTTGTATCGCTGTATGTGTTTGTAATCCCTTCCAACTTCTCTCCCAGCGGAGTTGAGGGTATCAGCACAATATTATATGAAATCACAGGCATAAACATCGGTTGGTTTAATCTTGCAATCAATCTGCCTCTTATGATTCTTGCATGGATATATCTTAAAAAACGATATGTTTTCTATGTGATAATTTATACCATGCTCGTTTCGTTCGGTGTGATACTGCTCGAAAAATTAGATTTCTACACCTTTATCCCTGCAGGTTTATCAACTGGCGAGGAAATGGGCTACAGAGTCATTGCAGCAATCTTTGCGGGAGTGTCGCTTGGCATCTGCACGGGTCTTATGCTCAAAATCGGCTGTTCAACAGGCGGAATAGACATAATTGCCTGTCTGGTCAATCTTAAAAAGCCGAATTTTAATATTGAAAGAATCATAAGCGTTATTTGTTACACTATTATTTTGTGTTCTTATTTTGTATATTGGGATCTCGCAAGTATTTTGCTTTCGGTCATTCAGATTTTTGTTTTTGAGTGGACGGCAGCATCGATACTGAGAAAAGAGCGTTATGCGCTTGAAGTTAAGATTGTAACCAAAGACCCTGAGATTATACGAGATGAAGTAATATCCAAATATCATCACAGTGCCACAATCATCAAAGCTCATGGCATGTATTCGGGCGAAGAATATTCCATGGTTATAACGGTGCTGCACAACAAAAACATGAATGATTTTATGAACACAATGAAGCAATATCCTGACACTTTTGTATATTTCTCCGATGGAGTAAAAGTACAGGGGAATTTTCATTTTGGGAAAGATATAGGCGGAAGAGTTGATGCATATTAATGCAATAAAAACCTCAGTAACCATTGGTTACTGAGGTTTTTGCTTTTGCTTTCGGTATTCATTTGGTGATGTACCCACAGTTTTTTTAAACACTCTGTTAAAGTAAGCTCCATCATTAAAACCCAGTTCATATGAAATATCTGTTATTCTCATGTCGGTTTCAGCCAGGAGCTGTTTGGCTTTGTCTATTCTCAGGCAGTTTATGTACTCAATGATGGTTTTGCCCGTTGTGTTTTTAAAGCAGGTGGTTAGTAGCGTTTCCGACATATTGACCTCTTTGCACAAATCCTCTATGGCAATTTTTTCATTGAATTTTGAATGTATATATTTTTGAATTTCATTCACGGCTCTTTCGTGCTTTGAGTTGCCTGTAGCAGCATTGCAGTTTTTTCTTCCCAGCAAAACCAGGAGCTTTGAAAGGTCAGATTTTATGATGGTGTCATAAAACGGACTTCGCAGCTCGAATTCTCCAAGCATTTCAAGCAGTATATTTTCAATGTTGTTGTCTGCAAAAAAAACTGATTGCTCCTTGCTTTGCCTAACGCAAATCGGCGTCACGCAGTGAAGCATCAGAGTTTTGTCAGATTCTGTGGCAGAAAAAAACTTTTCGGTAAAATCCACACCAATTACTATGAGGTCATCTGACCCGTCTGACATACTGTGGTATGAAAACGGCGGAATAAATATAATGTCACCGCTGCCAAGCGGAAATTTGCGATTGTCTATCTTGTGCTTGCAGCTTCCCTTCAGAATATACCAGAGCTGATAGTAATCATGGGCATGAGTGTTCTGATAACGATAATTTCGCTTCCAGATGACAAAATCTCTGTTTTTGAGGTCGAATTCGGCTTTCATCAGACAAAACGGCTCATTCATTTTTGTTTGCATTTCGTTTGTCTTGTCAAACACAATATCATAAATTTGCTTTTCCATATGCCCAAAGCCTCCAATCACTATTATCATAACTTAAACTTTAAACTTTGTCAATGTGTTTTTGGTGAATTATTCAACTCAAGTATTTGTCAAAAGTGCATATCTGTATATAATACAAAACAATAGTGCGGAATAGTACAAAAAGTTTGCGAAATAATACATTCTCTTTTTTATCTGAAATGATACAATTGCTATGATGATAATTTTACAGGAGGTCTATGTATGATTAATATTGGTATTCTTGGTTCAGACAATGGCCACGCACTGGCATTTGCAAAGCTTTGCAACATTGCCGATGCAAATGGTGAGTATGCATATCCTGATGTGCGCGTCAGCGCCATTTATGGCTTCAACGACTCAAAAGAACACACTCTTGAGGTGGCAAAAGAGGGCGCTATCCCGTTTGTTGCAGAGTCTCCCGAGGATTTTGTAGGCAAGGTTGACGCAGTTATGGTGGTTTATCGTGACGGCAAATATCACCTTGACCACATTTTGCCGTTCATAAAGCTTGGTTATCCTGTATGGATTGACAAACCAATTGTAACAACACCTGATGATGCCGAAACTCTCTGCAAGGTTGCATCGGAGTGCAAAGCTCTTGTTACAGGCGGTTCCACCATGAAATACAACTACGAGGTTCTCACTCTCAAAAACAAGGTGGAGTCGGGTGCACTCGGCAAGGTTTCGGGAGGATTTCTCAATTTCCCTGCCAATCTCAAGAGCGAATATTCAGGTCTGTTTTTCTATGCTTCTCATCTTTGCGAAATGTGCCTGTCGGTATTTGGTTATGACGCCAAAGCTCTTCAGGCTCATGTCACCGATGACAGCAATTTCAATGTGGTAGTGTTCTACGATGACAAGCAGGTGGTCCTCAACTTCAACGAAAACACAAGCGACAAATACTATGCAGTGGTTCTTGGTGATAAAGACTGTGCCACCTCGCAGTTTGATTTGTCGGTAATATACAAGCTCGGCTTTGACCGATTCATAAAAATGATAAAAGATAAGCGCATGCCTCTTACTTTGGACGAGCTTGTTATGCCTGTGTATATGATGAATGCCATTGAGCGTTCAATTGCCCAGAACACCAAAGTAAGCATCAAGGAGTGATTGTCAACATGAAAAAATTGAAAATTGCATTTGCAGGTCTCAGACATGCTCATATTTTTGACCTGTACAAGATGGCTGAACAAAGCGAGGCTGCTGAGGTTGTAGGTGCATTTGAAGAAAATGAGTCTGCTTGCCGCATCGCACTCGAAAAGGGCGTTAAAATCACCTATGGCACATATGATGAGCTGCTTGCAGATGCCAGCGTTGATACTGTGGCTATAGGCGACTATTATGCCAACAGAGGTAATCTTGCAATAAAAGCACTCGAGCATGGCAAAAATGTCATTTGCGACAAACCCATGTGCACAAGCGTTGAAGAGCTCGACAAAATAGAAAAGCTTGCCAAAGAAAAAGGCCTTGCAGTGAGCTGCATGTTTTCTATGCGCTATGATGCCATCGTAGCTGCAGCCAAAGAGGCAATGGAGCTAATCGGCGAAGTGAAGAGTGTATATTTTGGCGGTCAGCATCCGCTGCTCTTTGATTCACGCCCGTCATGGTACTTTGAAGATGGCAAATACGGCGGACTTTTCAATGACCTTGCCATTCATGGCATCGACCTTGTATATTATCTTTGCGGTCAGCGCATCAAAAAGCTCACTGCTGCAAGATGCTACAATGCCTATGCCACAGAGGCTCCTGCTTTTCCTGACAGTGGTCAGCTCATGGCAGAGCTCACAAACGGTGCTGGTCTGATTGCCGATGTGTCATATTCTGTGCCAAATGTTGTGGCATATGAGCTTCCGTTCTACTGGCAGTTTTATATATGGGGTGAGCGCGGTGTTGTCAGCTTCTCGGCAAATTCCCCAAGCGTGACTTGCCATGTGGCAGACCAAAAGGAGCCGATAATTTTTGAAAAGCCACAAGTTACTCTGGACTATATTTCCGATTTTGCGGCACTTGTGGATGGTGAAAAAGTGAGATTGCCTATGGATGAGGTTTTCAAAGCCACCAAAGACACCCTAACCATTCAAAAAGGAGCTGTATATGAAACAGATTGTTAATTTTGCATTGATAGGCTGCGGCAGAATCTCTGTCAATCATCTCGATGCCATAGAAAATGCGCCGCATGCGCAGCTTGCGGCAGTGTGCGACATTGTAGAGGGAAAAGCCAAAGCAGTAGCCGAAAAATATGGCTGCAGCTACTATACCGATTTTGAAAAAATGCTGGATTCGCAACACATAGATGTGTGCTGCATTCTTACTCCAAGCGGCTATCATGCCGAGCATGGGTGCGCGGTTGCAAGGCGAGGTGTAAATGTGCTATGCGAAAAGCCCATCGATGTGACACGCCCCAAAGCCGAAGCACTCATTGAGTGCTGCAAGGCAAACAATGTGAAGCTTGGCTGCATCTTTCAGCGCCGTACATATGATGCTGCCATCAGAACAAAAGAAGCCATTGAAAAAGGCTGGC
>JAFYUA010000295.1 GCA_017549745.1 Clostridia bacterium
AAGGTGCCCTGTCTCAAAAAGAGGCGGCAGCAGCTTCGCTCAGAGCAGAGCTTGTTGGCGGCTCCGAGCTTGAAGAGGTGCAAAAGGAAGTGCTATCACAGCTTGCCTCTTGCACAGATAAGCTTTCCAAGATGGAAAAAGACGAAATGCGCAAAGCAGACATAGAAAAACGCCTGCCAATAGGCAGAGAAAAGCTCGTCGCTTGTCAAAAAGAAATTTCCGTCTTGAGGGAAAGCATTGCCAAAGGCGCTGCTATGACCGAGAGCTTGACAAAGCGAATTGCCGACCTATCTCATAAGCTCAGCTTTGAAAGCAGAAGCGAGGCGCAGCGCGCCAGGGCACAGTGGCAGGCACAGAAGCAAAAGCTTGAAGCTGAACTCAAAAATGCCAAAGATGCATTTGATAATAACGCCCGTACCATTGCCGCCATAAAGAGTGCAATAGAAGAAAACCAAAAGCTTCTTACAGGTACTGCGCCCATTGATGCCGCGCGCGAACTCGAAAAGCACAAAGAGCTGAAGAGGACTCGCGAAGAGCTTTTGAGCTTGCAAAAGAGCATACATTCGCGAAGGTCGGCAAATGCAGTGATATTAGAGAGCATCACGCAAAAACTCGACCAAATAAGTGAGGTTGAAGAAAAATGGACATGGCTCAAAGCTCTTTCCAACACTGCCAACGGCAACATAAGCGGCAAGGAAAAGGTTATGCTTGAGACCTATGTGCAGATGACATATTTTGACCGCATCATAAACCGTGCCAACACTCGCTTTTTGGTGATGTCGGGCGGACAATATGAACTGAAACGGCGCATCGAGAGCGCCAACAACCGAAGCCAGAGTGGACTTGATCTCGATGTGATTGACCACTACAACGGTACCATACGCAGCGTCAAGACCCTGTCGGGCGGAGAGTCATTCAAAGCATCGCTTTCGCTTGCTCTCGGGTTATCCGACGAAATCCAGTCGTCAGCAGGCGGCATCAGGCTCGACACCATGTTTGTAGACGAGGGCTTCGGCTCTCTCGACGAAGAATCACTCTCTCAGGCAATCAGGGCGCTTTCGTCACTTGCCGATGGCAACAGACTCGTGGGCATCATCTCACATGTGAGCGAGCTCAAGGAGCGCATCGACAAGCAGATAGTAGTCAAAAAGCAACAAATTGGCGGAAGCTGCATAAACATAGTTATTTAAAAGGAGAGCTTTCATAATGAAAAAAATACTTCTTGATTCAGGCAAAAACTTTTATAAAGGCAATCTTCATTGCCACAGTACCAAGTCAGACGGCAGCATGACCGTTGAAGCCATAAAAGAGCACTACAAGACAAACGGCTATTCGGTCATCGCATTTTCTGACCATGAGCATCTCATTGACAATTCTCATCTTACTGACGATGAATTTCTGGCAATCACTGCATGCGAAGTAGCCATCAAGGAATTTCCCGAGCTTTCTACTCTCAAAAAGCAAGACATGAGGGTGTGCCATCTCAATTTCTATGCCAAAGACCCTCACAACATCGACACTCCGTGCTATAACAGTGTGTATGACCACTTTGTCAAAGACGAATTTGCCCATCTCATAAAGCACTCATGCGGCGAATATGACAGGCGCTATTCTGCAGACGGAATAAGCGAGATGATAAAAACAGCCAATGAAAAAGGCTTTTTGGTGTCCTACAATCACCCCCGCTGGTCGCTTGAAAATGCCGCCGATTATCTTGGCTATGACGGCTTGTGGGCAGTGGAGATATATAATAACGAATGTAACCACATAGGCATGTATGAATATGACATCAATGTGTATGATGATTTTCTGCGCGCGGGCAAAAACATGGCTTGCATAGCAGGTGATGACAACCACAGGCTTGAAACCACATGCGGCGGTTGGGTGATGATAAATGCTGCATCTCTTGACTATGACTCCATTATAAATGCGCTCGAAAACCATCAGCTCTATGCATCTACAGGCCCTGTGATAAGAGGACTTTATATTGAAGACGGCAAGGCGTATCTCACCTATGAAAAGGGCGCATATGCTGCCATATCCACCAAGGGCAGACGAACCGAGAGAATATCTGCTGAAAATCCATGCGGCGAAAATACAGCAGTGTTTCAGATTATGAGCGATGATGGGTATGTGAGATTTGATGTGGTTGACCAAAACGGCAACCGTGCAAACACATGTGCATATTTTGTGTGAGAAAACATATGATTTAACTTTGATGTTCTACAATGATATATAATGGCATCAGATAATAAAAAGATTACATAGTCGGAGGTCTATATGAAATTTTCCCTTAAAAAACTTCTTTCACCCAAGGATAGCTCAGATTCTGCAACAGGCAGAAAAAAGTTTTCAAAAAAACGCATGAGAATAGTGGCTTTTGTGCTTGTTGCCATTATAGCGGCGCTTGGATTTTTTTCCTACAGAGCTTTTTGGTCAGGCGATAAGAGCAAGGGCGGCGAGATAACTGCCATTGCATCGATTGGCACAGTGTCATCGGTGATTGAGGGCAGTGGCACAATATCAGCCCTTCAGCAATATGAAATCACCTCTCTCAAAAAAGGTGAGGTTGTTGCCGATTATTTCGAAGAGGGCGACATTGTAAATGAGGGCGATGTGCTCTATCTCATGGACGATACCGACGGCTACGACGCCATAGATAATGCTTCATCATCGGTCAAACGCGCTCAAAGAAATTACAC
>JAFYUA010000296.1 GCA_017549745.1 Clostridia bacterium
CATTGTGAAGCTCCTCTACATCGAGTGGCTCAATGAGATGCACTCTGTCCATATTGCCGAGAATGGAAGTGGCGGTGCTACGCACGCGGGGGTTGAGATGCATTGGATATACAAGCTCAACATCGGGGTGGGACTCTACAATAGCTTTGGCAGCCTTACATATATTTTCAAGAGGCTCGCCGAGATTTTCGCGGCGGTGAGCCGTCATGAGAATGATTTTTTTGCCTTCAAAATCGAGAGATGCCAAGGTATCATCGGCAAATTTATAGTCGCTTCGCACAGTTGTCTTGAGAGCATCTATAACTGTGTTGCCTGTGATATATATGTCATCTTCGCTCACATTTTCTTTGAGAAGATTGTTTTTGTTGGAAATGGTGGGTGAGAAATGCAGGTCGGTCATTGCGCCTGTGAGCTTGCGGTTCATCTCTTCGGGGAACGGCGAATATTTGTCATATGTGCGAAGACCTGCCTCCACATGCCCTATTTTGGTCTGATTGTAAAACGCGGCAAGAGCACCTGCAAAGGTGGTAGAAGTGTCGCCATGCACAAGCACGATGTCGGGCTTTGCCTCTTTGATAACACAGTCAAGACCACTAAGTGCATTGGTGGTGATGTCGGTAAGGGTTTGCCCCGGTTTCATGATGTTGAGGTCATAGTCGGGTGTGATGTCAAAGATTTTGAGCACCTGGTCGAGCATTTCACGATGCTGAGCAGTGACTGTGACTATGGATTTTATTTCATCACATTTTTCAAGCTCCTTAATCAAAGGAGCCATTTTTATAGCTTCGGGTCTGGTGCCGAAAACTGTCATTACTTTAATCATCATTATTTCTCCTCGTTTGTATTTATCCGGGCTATCTTGGAAGCTCGTTTGAGATTGAAGCGTTTTCGCAAAAGCTTGTAGAGTCCAAAAGCCGTGCTCATGGTTACCATCAGAAGCAATGCGGCGATATATGAGCCTCTTTCGAGCACAAGCACTGCACTCAGTCCGAGAACTGTGGTTATGCCATAGAGAATGGCAACAGTTTCCTTTTGCGAAAATCCGCTGTCAAGAAGCCTGTGATGAAGATGACCGCGGTCGGCTCCCATGATGGGTTTGTGATTCCATGCGCGGCGCACTATTGCAAAAATAGTGTCAAATAGCGGAAGCGCCATGATGAGAAGCGGCACAATGAACGAAATTATGGCATATCCTTTGAAAAGACCCTGAATGCATATCACAGAGAGCATATAGCCCAAGAACTGCGAGCCTGTGTCGCCCATGAAGATTTTGGCGGGGTTGAAGTTGTAGGGCAAAAATCCAAGGCAACCGCCTGCCAAAGCTGCAGCAGTGATGGCAACATCTTGCTCACCGCCGAGTATGGCAATGAAAAAGAGTGAGAACGATGCAATTGACGAAACACCCACGGCAAGACCGTCGAGCCCGTCGATGAGATTTACCGCATTGGTCACTGCAATAATCCATATCATGGTGATGGGAATGCTGAGCGCGCCAAGCTGAAGCACACCGCTCTCTACAATAAATGACGGCACACTGATGGCGGTGATACGCACATCGTGAATTACTGCAACTGCCGCCGCCAGAATCTGGGCAGCAAGCTTGATGAGCGCACGAAGCTGCTTTACATCGTCAATGATGCTCACGCCCACAATGATTAGCGAGCCGATTATTATGCCTCTCATTTGCTCATCTATGGGGTTAGCAAAGCAAAGCAAAGCCACCAGAAAGCCATAGAAGATAGCAAGACCGCCAAGCCTGGGAATTGGGCGTTTGTGCACACGGCGTTCATCATCGGGCACATCCACCGCGCCTATTTTGTAGGCAAGATTTTTGACAAAGGGTGTAGCGGCAAGCGAAATTGCAAAGGCAATCGAAAAACAAAATATCAAATTTTTAATATCCATATCTATTCCTCTATCTGTCTACATAGCCAAGCTTGCGGTGTACCTTGCGAAGAGTCTTTGAAGCAAGGTATGCTGCATGCTTTGCACCTTCGGTATAGATTTTGTTTATGTAGTCCTTATTTTTGGCAAGGTCTGCATATTTTTCCTGAACAGGGCGCAGTTCTTCGACAACTGCTTCGGCAACTCTCTCTTTGAAGGTGCCATAGCCAAGGCCTGCAAATTCGTTTACACTGTCCTCAACGCTCTGACCTGTAACTGCAGAATAGATATTGAGCAGATTGTTGATGCCGTCTTTGCCCTCGCGGTAGGCAATCTCACCGTCGGAGTCGGTAACTGCGCGTTTGAACTTGCGGCGGATGGTGTCGGGGTCATCGAGAATTGACACAAATCCGTTGACATTGGGGTCGGATTTGCTCATTTTGGAGGTAGGCTCCTGAAGGCTCATTATTCTTGCAGCTTCTTTGGGGATATAGCCCTCGGGCACCTTGAACACATCGCCGAATACACCGTTGAAACGAATGGCAATGTCGCGAGCAAGCTCAAGATGCTGCTTCTGGTCAATGCCCACGGGCACGAGGTCTGTCTGATACAATAATATATCTGCCGCCATTAAAACGGGGTATGTGAACAGACCTGCATTTATATTATCTGCATGTTTGGCAGATTTATCCTTGAACTGAGTCATGCGGCCAAGCTCGCCCATATAGGTGAAGCAATTGAGAATCCACGCAAGCTCAGCATGGGCAGACACATGCGACTGAAAATATACGAGGTTGTCCTCACCGTTGATGCCGCAGGCAAGATACTGAGTGAGAAAGTCCATGCATCTTTTGCGCAGGGCAGCGGGGTCCTGACGCACTGTGATGGAATGAAGGTCTACAACCGAGAAAATGCAATTGTAGTCATTTTGCAGCTGAACCCAGCTTTTGAGAGCACCGAGGTAGTTGCCTATGGTGATGCAGACTGTGGGCTGAATACCTGAAAAAATCGTCTTTTTATCG
>JAFYUA010000297.1 GCA_017549745.1 Clostridia bacterium
ATTCGCTCGGATGCGATGCTTCGTTCACGGTGAGAGCCATCTATGATGACGGCAGCAGGGGAGCCGTGTGCGGAGCGCGCTTTGATGAGGCGGATTCATCGGGTGCAAGCCTGCAGCTGCCCATAAAGCGGTGCCTGTGGTTTGAACTGGAGTTTTCGGGAATAGGAAAATTCATTTTAAAAAGCATGAACCTCAAATTTTACAGAGGCAGTGAAATATAAAGGAGATGATACCAGATGTCAACATATTTTACCAAAAAGAAACTTATCGATGACAACAAGGATTTGTATGTTTCGCAATATGACAAAAGCCTTGGTGCATCTGAACTTGAGGGCATCATAGATGCCAAAAGAAGCTACAACAAGGCCAAAGAAGCAGGTGACACCTATGGCATGAAGGCTGCCAATGACAAAGCCAACAGCATCAGAAAGTCCAAAGGCAGCTACACAGGCGGCAATGACGGCAGTGAATATAACCCAATAGCCAAGCCGTATGAAATACGAATAAACCAAAGTTACAATTCGCCTTATAGTGCTGATAAAAAACGCACGCTTGGTCTGATTGCAGACAAAGCGGAGTTTTCGTACAATCCCGAGAAAGACCCGATTTTCAAAATCTATAAAGACCTCTACACAAGCCTTGGCGAAGATGCATATGAAAGAGCGCTTGCCGAAAGTGCACTGCGCACAGGCGGCGTTGCAAGCACGAGTGCAGTGTCGGCTGCAGCTCAGGCACGCAACAAATACAATTCAATGCTGAGTGCCAAAATCCCCGAGCTTTACGAAGCGGCATATGACAGATATTCCTCGGAATATGACAGACTCTATCGTCAGCTTGAGCTCATTTCTGACCTCGATGACAGAGAGTACAAAAGATACCGCGACTCAGTAGGAGATTTTGAAGATGACAGAGAATATTATTACCGCAAAGACAAAGACCTTGCAGATGCGCTTGGCAAGCAATATGAGTTTGACTCAGAGCTTGAATATGATTTGCAATCCGATTCCTACAAGCGCGAGCGCGATGCAGCCGATGACAGCAAGTGGTATGCCGAATTTGAGGATAAGAGCCACCGCGATGCGGTTGACTCGGCAATAAGCCTTGCCAAAATCCTCTATGGCAAAACACCCGTTTCCGGCTCGGTTGTCAATATGCTCATAGAAATGATGAAATAGTTTTTTCTATAACAAGGGGCTGTCTCACTAAATAAGTGAGGCAGCCCCTTTGATGACCCCTACGGGATTCGAATGCCCCGAGGGTACTTCCTCGCTATGCTCGGGCGCCCACGCGCGCACAAGGTTTGAGCACTGAACAAATTGCAAATTCATAGCTTCTTTAGCCAAGTTTGAGAAGCGCCATGGTTTCTCATGCCCGCAGTGCACAAAAAAACAAGCCCTCTGGTGAGAGCTTGTCTTTTTATGACCCCTACGGGATTCGAACCCATGTTATCGCCGTGAAAGGGCGGTGTCTTAACCACTTGACCAAGGGGCCTTATTTAGTTTTAACTGTTTAATGTCGGTCAACGAATGATATTATATCATAGCGTGCAGAGTTTGTCAACACTTTTTTTGAAAAAAATTTCGAAAAAAGGCATAAATATTAGACAATGTTTTGTTGCAATTGGGGGGATATTATTGTATAATATAAATGATGCTTTTTGGAAGAAGTGATATTTTGAAATTACTTGTTATAAGTGACACCCACGGCAACATCAACAATGCCGTGAAAGCCATAGAAAAAGAAAAGTTCGACTACTGCATCCATCTGGGCGACATGGCTCAGGATTGTGAAGACCTTGA
>JAFYUA010000298.1 GCA_017549745.1 Clostridia bacterium
ACACAGGCGGGCGATGTATCAGCCTATATACCGACTAATGTAATTTCGATTACCGACGGTCAGATATTCCTCGAAACCGAGCTTTTCCATGCAGGCGTTATGCCTGCCATAAATCCCGGTATTTCTGTAAGCCGTGTTGGCGGCTCGGCTCAGCTCAAAGCCATGAAAAAGGTGTCGGGCGAGCTCAAGCTTTTGTATTCTCAATACCGCGAGCTTCAGTCATTTGCTCAGTTTGGCAGTGACCTCGATGCCGACACAAAGGCGCGTCTTGCTCTTGGTGAGAGAATAGTGGAGGTTCTCAAGCAAAACCGTAACTCCCCCGTGCGCGTGGGTTGTCAGGTTGCTATCATATATGCGGCTGTAAACGGCTATCTCAATGATGTTGAGGTGTCTAAGGTTTCGCAGTATGAAAGTGACCTTTATGAAAAACTCGAAAACGAATACGCTTCGCTGCTCGAACGCTTCGAGCAGGGCTACGCCGAAGATTCTGATTTTGAAATGCTCGCAGAGGCTCTCGGCAAAATGCAGAGGTGATGTGAATGGGTGCTGATATCAAAAAACTCAGAAGCCGCATCAAAAGTGTAGACTCTACACTCCACCTCACCAAAGCCATGGGGCTTGTGGCATCATCAAAAATCAGGCGCGCTACCGATGCTATGAACAAAAGCCGCCAATATGCGCGCTCTGTGACCGATGCGATAGACATGCTCACAGCATGCAGTGAATGTGCCAAAAGTCCATATATGAAACAGTCAGACGGCGACAAAATCTGCCTCATAGTTGTGGCAGGTGACAGAGGTCTTGCAGGCGGCTACAATGCCAATATTTTCCGCCTTGTCAGAGAATATGATGCCTCGGTGGTGTTTGGTGTGGGCAAGCGAGCCTGTGACCGCTTTGGCGGCAAGCTCACTTTGGCCGAAACCTTCAGCTATGATGATGCGATTTCTCTTTCAAAAGAGCTTTGCTCGCGTTTTGCAGGCGGTGAATTTGACAAAGTGGGCATCGTGTGCACAAAGTATGTGTCCATGATGTCACAGGAAGCTCAGATAAAGTGGCTTCTTCCTTTGGTCAAAAATGAAAATGTGCCAAATCAGAGCGTGGTTTTTGAACCTGATGAAATGACCATTTTAAACACTGCAATTTTTGAATATGTAGCAGCTACATTGGTTGCTGCAGTGCGTGAAAGCTTTGCGTCAGAAGTTGCTGCACGCAGATTTGCAATGGATTCTGCAGGCAAAAACGCTCAGCAGATGCTCGACGATTTGCATCTGAGCTACAACCGTGCACGCCAGGGCGCAATCACTCAGGAGATCACCGAAATTGTTGCGGGCAGTGATGCCTGAGTTATTAAGGAGGTACAAAATGTCAGAAATATCAAAAGGCATCGTCTCTCAGGTCATGGGACCTGTAGTAGATGTTCGCTTTGAAGACGGCAGCTTGCCTGCCATACACAATGCACTAACCATGCCAAACGGTGACAAAACTCTCACCGTTGAAGTGGCTCAGCACATTGGTGACAACACCGTGCGCTGCATAGCCATGGCATCAACCGACGGCCTCAAAAGAGGCACCATAGTCACCGACACTGGCGATGCAATCAGCGTGCCTGTGGGCAGAGAAACTCTCGGCAGAATTTTCAATGTTCTTGGTGACACTGTAGACAATAAACCTGCACCCGAGGGAGTTGACCGCTGGAATATTCACAGAAGCGCTCCCGACTATTCCGAGCTTTCCACCTCAACCGAGATTTTTGAAACAGGCATCAAGGTTATTGACCTCATATGCCCCTATTCCAAAGGTGGTAAAATCGGTCTTTTCGGCGGTGCCGGCGTTGGTAAGACGGTTCTCATAATGG
>JAFYUA010000299.1 GCA_017549745.1 Clostridia bacterium
GCATGAATGCAGCGAAAGCATCATTGCGCTGATATGTCTTGCCAAGCAGGATGTGAGATGTGGCGTGATTGCCTGTGTCGGTAGTGAGAAGTGTGTTGTCAAGCTTGGAAGCATAATCAGAAGAACCTTTGCTTGAAATTTTGGTAAGCTTATTGTCACCGGGCTTGTAGATGAGAAGCATCGCCGAGATATTCATTCTGGCATCATATGAAACCTTAACAATATCACCTGCACCTATATTGTTATTCTTTACAAAGGTGTCATCGGTGAGATAAAGCTTGAGGTTTTCTGCGGTTGCACCGCTGACTGTGATGACAGTACATTCGTTTTCTTCGGGGTTATAACCACGCGATACACTTGTTATCATAAACAAAGCACCGCTTGTCTTAACTGATTCGCCGGAACCCAACGAGTAAGTAGAGAGCATATATCCCGCGAGCATAGAATCTTTGGTGAGAGAATAGCTCAGGTGATCCTGACTTGTCATATATTCGCCACTTTCGATGGCGGAAAACTTTCGGATTTTGTAGTCATCATCAACAGCACTTGAAGCATCCTCAGGTCTCGGAACTCTGAACTGAATGGTGTTGCCGCTTACAAATATGCTTCCTGAGGCAGCTCTGATGGTGCGCCACTCTCTGTAGTAACGAATATAGTTGTCATATGCCGTAGTGGGTGTGCCTTCATCATCATAGGTGTAGTTCTGGGTAATTTCTCCGTTTTTATATAGGTCGACATATGTGCCCACAGATGCATCGTCGGCATAGTTGATGCGCGCAAGCTCGCCCTTGGAGTTGATGCGGAAGGTCACAAGACCAGGGAGCATACTGCTTGCATTGTTAGGATTTTTGGGAAGTGTGGCATAGCCGTCGGCGGTTTCCTTGTGACCTTCGCCATTTACAACAAGATTGGGTGCGCAATCATAGGTCTTCATTTCACCCTCGGCGGTAAAGAGCTTGACAGTGATGTTGGAATCCATGCCTGTGGAAAGTTTTGAAGCCACAAGATATGCAACATTCACATCAGAAGCTGAGGTGCTGGAAGCCACATATGCAACCTCGCCGTCGACATTGAGATGGAGCATAACAACGCTACCCATGACCACAGATGAATCCATTGCCTGAGAAACGGGTTTGGAGAAGGTGTAGTCATTGCCGTCAACATTGATGCCTGACTCTCCCGTAATACCCAGGTATTCACCTGTAAACTTGTTTTTGGACACAAGCACTTTTATGAGCTCATCATCGGCACTCTTGGCATACCACAAAACATCGTTTTTGTTGATTTTGTCGAAGGTGAGAGTTCTGCCGTTTTGGTCATAGATGCTTATGCGTGAGTAGTCATTGTCTTTGAGCGACACAGAAATTGCAGGGTCTGCGATATCTGCCAAAAATTGCTTTTCGGCATTGATGCCGCCAACCACGAGTTCGGTGTAGGAATCGATGATGACTGTGTCATAGCCACCTTTGCCTGTGCGCACAAGCTTCACTGTGCCATGCTTGGGGAGCATGATGGCATCAGAATATACAGCTTCTTTGCCGTTGAACACAACAAGGCAATCATAGTCGATGGTGACTGAACGCTGAGTGTCGTCATCAGCATAGTAGGTGTAGGTTTTATTACTATAGGTAACATCTTCGCCCGATTTGAGCACGAGCACATCGTTTTTGGCTGGTGCTTCGGCATAGATGGTGCAAATGGTGCCTGAAGCATCATACCATGCACTGCAATTCATGCCATACATGGAATCGGTGTCGAACTCGCCTTTTTTGAGAAGAACGCCGTTAATTGATGTGTAACCCTCGCCCACACCAGAGCCTGACACGCCGCCAAAAAATTCGGCGCCATCAACTTGACCTTCAATGAGGCTAAGACCATAGGCAGATTCGAGGATGTTGGTGCCCGAGTCGATGGAATATTCGGGCACACCATCTACTATTGTAACCTCGGGGAGGTCGGTGGTGATGGTGTTGTA
>JAFYUA010000300.1 GCA_017549745.1 Clostridia bacterium
CCCCACGCATGCCCACAGGAAACTGTGCTTTGTTGCGGTAGGCATATTCATTGTCTGCCCCCACTATGGGCTCATACAGGAACTCATCACCGCTATAGCCGCCTATGCGAGTGAGGTTGGAGTGCACAAGGTCAGATTTGAACTTTAGCTGAGCATCATAGCCAAGGTGCATGAGCGTGCAACCTCCGCAATCGGAAAAAGACGAGCATTGGGGCGCTCGTCTGTCAGATGATGGGGTTAATATTTCTTCAAGTCTTCCAAAACCATAGGTTTTGTTGGTCTTGGTCACGCGATATCTGATAATATCGCCAGGCACTGCCCCTGCCACAAACACAGGGTATGAATCAGCCTTGACCACTCCGTCACCGCCCACTGTGAGGTCGACAACGGCGCCTGTGAGTACATCATTTTTGTTTATCATCACTATTCTCCAGTAGCTGCACGGCTATTGCCGCATTTCGTTTTGCTTTTTGCTTCATTTCGGTGCACAGATTGTCCGAAGAATTATCTGCATGCTCTGAGTAGAAGGTGTCAATCAGCTCTTTGAGCTGAGAGTCCGTAACAGTGGCAACATCGGCAATATAGCTCTGACGGAAATATTCCATAAAGCCATCTATCTTGGGGTCATATTTGATGGCTATCACGCCCACTGAGCACGACACTGCATACACAAGCGAATGAAGCCTCATTGCCACCACAAGTGACGAATAGCGGATAATGCCTATTGCCTCGCGGATTGTGAACGGAGTCTCTATGATATATGCCTTTTGGCTCATTTTGGCGCATATAGAGCGCGCAATGGCAAGGTCGGCAGGGTATTGCATGGGCACAAAGACAATCGCCTTGCCATGCACCTTGGCTGCATGGTCGAGAGCCTTTGCCATGTTGTCTTCAAAATCTGGTGATGCGTGCTTCCACTTTCTGAGAGCAACGCAGATGTATTCATCAAAAGGAATAGAATTGGCATCGAAAATTTCTCTGATGCGCTCGCTGCTTTCGCCTGTGAGCGATATGGCAGGGTCGGCAGTGACCTGGGCAGGCACAGTGACGCCCATGTCTCTGAGCTCGCCATATGATTTTTGCTCACGCAGGGTGATGCGGTCCACATTGCGGTTGAGCACACTTGCGGTGAGGCGTCTGTTGCACTTTTTGTTCACAGGGCCAATGCCGCTTGCAATCTGCATGACTTTCATGCCGCATCGCTTGGCAAAAGCTATGATAAAGAGATAATACCACAGTGATTTGGAGCTTGTTTCGTCCTGAATGAGCGAGCCGCCGCCAGATAGAAGCACAGCCGAATTTTTGAAAAGCTTATGCAGCTTAATAAGTGACACACGCTCATAGGCATCGACCTTATACATCTTGCGTGTAGACAGCGGATTTGACGAGAGCACCGCAAGGCGCGCGTCGCTCTTGGCTGCCTTGAGGTCGGTGACAAGTGCAAGAAGCAGCGCATCGTCACCGCTGTTGTTGAAGCCATAGTAGCCGCTGAGCACAAAGTCATAGCGTTTGGGGTTGTGATAGTCGGCTATGATTGAGCTATATATCCTCATGTGGTCATTGGCAAGCACCTCCGACGAAAAACGCGAGGTGACCTTTTGATATATGTTCTCACCAATCTGGGCAAGCTTTGCTTTGTCTGATGCAAGCTCGAGGAGCTTTTGGGCAAAATCTGCCTCGTTGCAGCTTTCAAAAAGCGCGCCTGTGACGCCGTCTTCCACAAGGGCAGGTATGCCGCCCACGCGGCTGGCAATCATGGGGCGCTTCATGGCAGCACCCTCGAGCATCGAATATGGAAAGCTCTCGCAAAGCGAGGTGAGAGAGTTGATGTCGATGAAATTCAAAAAGCCGTACATATCGGTGACAAAGCCGAGAAAATGCACTACATCCTGCATACCGAGCGACTCGGTAAGAGTGCGCAGATTGGCCTCTTCCACACCTGTGCCCGCAATGAGAAAACGAAGATTTTTGTTCTTAGCATAGGCAAGGGCAGCACCTTTTATGAAGATGTCCACGCCTTTAACGAGGTCAAAGCGCGCGGCAATGCCCACATAGGTGAGCGAATCGGATAGCTCGAGCGAATATTTTGCCGCAAAGTCTTCCTTTGAGGTCACCTCGGTGGGGACAGTGTCATAGTCCATGCCATTGTAGACGGTGTGGATGTTGTTGGGGCAAAAGCCTCGGTCTATGAGCATGTCCTTGAAGCTATCGGACACTGCAATGAAATAGTCAATCTTTTTGAGAGAATATGAGTTAAGATTGGTGAAGATGAGTTTTTTGAAAAATGTGTCAAAATCCAAAAGATAGTCACTGTGCATTGTGGTGACTATGGGAATTGAGAGGTGCTTTTTGAGGAACTTTGCTATGAAATTGGCTCTTGCGCCATGCACATGCAAAAGCTCGATGCCACGCTCTGCCATAAAGTGGCGGATATCCTTGAGCACACTGAGGTCAAAGCGGTTTTTTTGCTCAAAGAGCACCGTCTCCACATCTCTTTCGAGGATTTCATTGTAAAACACACCCCTCATAAGGCATGCAACCACCACATCGCATTTTGATGTGAGCTTGTCGAGCAGTGAAAAAAGGTGCGTCTTGGCACCGCCCGAGTCGCCGCCGCTTATCATGTGCATTATTTTCATGGCATTCACCTCCTGTTTTATGTTTTGCACAAAGGCAAGATTTTAAAAATATCTTTTATATGTTTCTTCGAGCAGATTGTCGAGGTTAAACACTGTATCTACTGCCCTCAGAGCATTTTTGGAATATTTTGCTCTGAGTTCATCATCTGACATCATGGTGTTTATGGCATGTGCCATCTGGTCACAATCGCCATATTCCACAAGTATGCCACAGTCGTTTTCGGCAGACAATATATCACCATTGCCGCCCACATTGGTGGCAATGACGGGGAGTCCAGAGTCCATAGCCTCTAAGATTGCAAACGAAAGCGCCTCATAGCACTTGGCACTGTTGATGTAGAGGTCACTTATTTTGAGAATCTCGCCCGCATCGGTGCGATAGCCAAGCTGCAGAATGTGCTTTTCAAGACCCTTTGAGCGAATGAGAGCCGTTATCTTGTCCCAAAGCTCGCCCTCACCCAAAATGAGGAGCACAAACTTTTTGTCGGTGAGCTTTGTGAGCTTTTCAATGGAATTGGTGAGATAGTCAAGCCCCTTGGCTATGTGATAGCGTGCTAAGGTTGTCATCACAAAGGTGTCATCGTCTATGCCAAGCTCAGCTCTGAGATTGGCTTTGGCGCCTGTGCGCTCATGGGGGAAGATGCCGTTGTAGATGACATCTATCTTGTCAGCACTCACGCCGTTGCCCACCAAAAGATCCTTGCCGTTGTTGCACACAGAGATGATTTTGTGGTTGTTTTTGGTCATTATTTTGTTGGTTATCTTCCAAAGGAAGTTGGTTTTGAGAGTAAGATGGCAGGTATACACAACCTTTGTGCCGCTATAGTATTTGCGCGAAAGAAGTGCAATGTAGTTTTCGCGGGGATACTGCGCATGAATCACATCGATGTTGTTGGCGCGGCAATAGTCTGCAAGGATTTTAGCAGCCTTTTTGTCAAAGGGGTGGCGCATATTAAGCTTGAGCATGAGAATGCCGAGCGCCTTTATGTCATCGGAGAGCTTGCCCTCTACATTGTAGGCCAGATAGCACTTGGTGTCTTTGCCCTCATAGGTTTTGATGAGGTTGTACACATATTTTTCGGTGCCTGCATTGCCTGCATAATTGATAAGATATAATATTTTCATACGGGGAACGCCCTCCTTCTGGGTTCTTGTCTTTATTATTTTGGCCGGATTGCCGCCCACGACGGCAAAATCGGGCACATCCTTTGTAACAACTGCTCCTGCCGCTATGATGGCGCCGTCACCAACGGTGACGCCCGGCAGAATTATAGCATTTGCCCCAATCCACACATCATTGCCTATGGTGACCTTTTTCTTTTCGGCGGTCTGCAGGCGCATGGGGCGGTATATGTTCTCGGTTTCGTGATTCTGAGTATAGATGCTCACATTCGGTGCCATCATAACATCATTGCCAATAGACAACGGCCCTGCCACGCGACAGTTCAGACCAAGACCCGAATTGTCACCAATGCTGATGTCTTTGCCCGATGCAAAAAATGCACCGTGCTCTATGTTGACATTTTTGCCCATTGATGTGAACATTCGCCTTGCAAAAAACGCTCTTATTTTTTTGGAGCCCATGCTGTAGGGCACATCGGATCCGGGTAGATGGCGCGCCCAAAAATAGTACATCACATAGCTGAGCGCAAAAGATATTCTGCCCATATGCATATCACCTCATTTTGAAAATCTCGAAAATATCTTGCCTGCATAGGTTCTCACCATGCCAATGCCTGCTATTGCACCTGCAGCGGCATACACAATCA
>JAFYUA010000301.1 GCA_017549745.1 Clostridia bacterium
ACTGCCGACGCAAGCACCCTTATTCTTGCGGCAACCGACGGCAGAGAAGCCACCTGCAGGGGACTCACTCAAACCGAGCTTGCCAATCTGATGATTGAGCTTGGCGCCCACAAGGCAATCAACCTCGACGGCGGCGGCTCCACCACCTTTGCCATGAAAGAAGCCGACGGCTCCTATAGTGTGAAGAACAAGGTGTCATCGGAGCGAAAGGTGTCCACCTCGATTGGCGTGTTCTCCGCTGGCTTTGTGGGTGACAAAGCATCAAGAGGCGAGCTGAGCGCTTCGCAAAATGTGATTCTGAAAGGTGACAGCGTGAGATTTGACGCTGTGTTTTATGACCAATATGAAAATGTGTTTGCCCACAATGCATCAGCTACCGAGATGTATGACCAAAACGGCGCACCTGTGCCCTTTGAGGGCTACTCGCCCCCACCTGGCAAGCACACAATATATGCAAAGCTCGGTGATGCGCTTGCATCGTGCGAGGTAGAGGTGATTGACTCGCTATTTGCCATTGAGGCAAGCGCGGACACCTTGAGCCTCGAAACAGGCAAATCGGCTCAGCTCATCGTGTATGGCTATGGCAACGACGGTCAGCGCACCACCATAAACCCAGCGCTTGTCGATTGGATATCGAGCTCTGATGAGGTGAGCGTGAGCAAAGGAAAGCTCACTTCCAAATCGGGCGGCGGCGCCATTGTCACAGTGCGATATGGTGATGTGATGGATTTTGTGAATGTGAACAAGGCAAAATCTGAGCTCAAAGCGCCCGTGTCGGTGTATGGCACCGACAATCTGTATGGCAAGCTTGCAAGCGGCAAAAAGGTAGCAGTCAGCGGCAATGTGCCCTCTGGCGCGACACTTCTCAACCGCTGGTTTTCGCTAAACAGGCTCTCCACCATAGCACAATATGACAAAGCCTTTGTCACTGCGAGCTACTATGCCGATTCGCTCCCCGAAAACGCGCGCAAAGCCAATGCCTACAGTGCCACCCAAGTGGAAAACACCCTCTTTGTGACGCTCAACACAAGCAAAGGCTATGTTCAAAGCGGCACCGACTGGGGCAATCTGGGAGTTGCGCTGTCGGGCTCGTGCCCAAACATCGTGATAACGGCAGAGCTTGCTCCCGACCAGATGGGCGCATATGACAAAGATATGCTAAAATCCATGATGGAGCAGGCTGCAAAGCTTGGCAAGCGGATATTCTATGTGAGCTCGGGCGAAACCTCGGGTATGAAGCCAGAGGGCGGTGTGCGCTACATCACCTGCGGCAATGTGGCAGATTACAAAACCACCAACATGACATCAAACGCCAAAACCTGCACATATGTGGTGTTCACGGTGAGTGGCGATGATATACGATTTGAATTTATGGATTAATTTCCAAAAGTAGTTGACAAAACATATTTTATTCTATATAATAAATAATAGAAAAAGGCAGTCCGTTGAACGGCTCGCCAATATTATGAACTAAAAATTAGTCGCAAACATTGGGAGTGTGGGCGACTAATTTGCTTTTATATCGAAAACTATCCAAAAGATAATTGTAAAAACCAATATTCTTAACAATATTTTTCTCATGCAGCAAACACCCCCTTTCCATTATGTATGGGGTTTGGGGCGAGCCGTCCACGGAATGTTCATTCCCGAACTGCCTGTCAGATTTCTCTGACAAATCCATTATACAACATCTTTTTTGTTATTTCAACATTTTTTACAAAAACACTACTTCAATTATGCTGAAACAAAACCGTTAAATGCTGATTAATTCAGAATTTAGCGGTTTTGTTTAGTTTTCAGACAAATATTTTCGCACGAGAGATTCTACGGCTTTATTTAGCGGTGAAATGTGATTTTGAATTATGGGTCCCCATTCCTCCGACGGAACGCCGTATAGTTCAAGCTCTTTGAGGACTATTTCAAGAACATCTTTAGTCCTTAGTGTTTCAATTGTTCTTGGTCTGGGCACAGGTAAATCGCGGTAATACATAGCTTTTCCTCCAAATAAAAAGTGTGCGTGCCACTCAAGCAACGCACACCGAAAAATGCATTGCTTCAATGGGTGCGAACCAAATCTCTTCTCATATAAAGGAAAGTATCCCAATAATATAAGCGAACGATAAAGAAGCAAGCATTTTTACCGAAAAGCAAAAACGATCACTTATATTTTATGGGATAATTAAGTTTTGATAATTGTAAAATAATTCCTTTCATGATATATGAAGAGTTAGTTCGCAAATAATATTATATCATCAAAAATAAATATTTGCAATATCAAATTATATATTATTGTGCGAGTTGCTCAAACCCGAAGTTTGTTTTGATTAGCGGAGCAAGGCAAACTTTGGGCTAATCCCCAACAAATAAAAAACCGCTAAACTATTGTTTGGCGGTTTTTCTATTGCTATTTTCAGAAAAATGTCACCTGACTGCTTTCGGGCAGGTCTGCAAGCACGCCTGCATCTCTGAGCACCTGTATAACTGTTTTGGTGACCTTGGAGCGCTGCTGCAGGTCCTCTATTGAGAAGAACTGCTCTTCATTTCGCGCTTCCACAATCGCCCTGGCGGCATTGTCGCCGAGGTTGGGCAGAGCGTTGAGAGGCGGGAGCAGGGCGCCGTCTTTGGGAATGAACTTCACAGCGTCGGACTCTTTGAGGTCAACGGGCAAAAAGCGAATGCCCCTTGCATACATTTCGTTGCAAAGCTCCATGATGGTGATGACTCTCTTTTCCTTGTCGCTTATTTCGTTTTCCTTTGACTCTAAGATGCGCTTGTTTTCGAGCAGCTTTTCTTTGCCGCCGCCCATGAGCAAATAGTCAAAGTCATCGGCGCGCACTGTGAAATATGCGGCATAAAACTCAAGCGGGCGATGCACCTTGCAGTATGCAATGCGGTATGCCATGGTGACATATGCCACGGCATGCGCTTTGGGGAACATATATTTTATCTTTTTGCACGAGCCGATGTACCAGTCGGGCACCTTGTGCTCGCGCATCAGGCTTTCCATCTCTTCGGTGAGACCCTTGCCCTTTCGCACACTTTCCATGATTTTGAAGGCTTTTTCGTTGGGCACGCTATGGGCATTGATGAGATATGTCATGATGTCATCACGCGTACATATTGCCTGACTAAGTGTGACTGTGCCTGCTCTGATGAGGTCCTGAGCGTTGTTGAGCCACACATCGGTGCCGTGAGAAAGACCCGATATCTGCACAAGCTCAGAGAATGTGGTGGGCTTTGTGTCCAGAAGCATCTGGCGCACAAACTTGGTGCCAAATTCGGGGATTGCAAAGGTGCCGACCTCTGATTCTATATCTTCAGGTGTCACGCCGAGGGCGTCGGTCTTGCTAAACAGGCTCATGGTGAGCGGATCGCCCATGGGTATCTTGGTGAGGTCAAGACCTGTGAGGTCCTCGAGCATTCTGATGACCGTGGGGTCGTCGTGGCCGAGAATATCGAGCTTGAGTAGGTTCTGGTCGATGGAGTGATAGTCAAAGTGCAGAGTGATGATGTCACTTTTCACATCATCGGCAGGGTGCTGAATGGGCGAGAACTCGTGCACATCGCGCTCGGTGGGCACAACGATGATGCCGCCTGGGTGCTGACCTGTGGTTCGCTTCACGCCCGTGCAGCCGCGCACAAGCCTCTCGGCATTGGCAGCTGTGAGGGGTATGCCCCTTTCCTCATAATATTTCTTGACATATCCGTAGGCGGTCTTGTCGGCAATGGTGCCAACTGTGCCCGCTTTGAACACATGGTCCTCGCCAAAAAGCTCGCCAACATATTTGTGGGCAATGTGCTGATATTCGCCCGAGAAGTTGAGGTCGATATCAGGCTCTTTGTTGCCCGAAAATCCGAGGAAGGTCTGGAAAGGAATGTCCTGACCGTCGGCTTTCATGTCGGCTCCGCAGTTGGGGCACTTCATGGGCGGGAGGTCATAGCCTGAGCCCTTGCCCTTGGGAGTTTCAAAATCACATAGCTTGCACTCGGGGCACACATAGTGTGCGGCAAGAGAATTAACCTCGGTGATGCCCGAGAGGAACGCCACAAATGACGAGCCTACCGAGCCTCGTGAGCCAACGAGATAACCGTCGGAAAGGGATTTTGCCACGAGCTTCTGGGCAATGATATAGAGCACGGAATAGCCGTTGTCGATGATGGAGTTTAGCTCTGTCTCTATGCGCTCGCGCACAAGGTCTGGCATGTTTTCGCCATAGATGCTGTGCGCTTTGTCATAGGTGAGCTTGCGCAGGAGTTCATCGGAGCCTTCGATGACGGGGGGCGCCTTGTCGGGCGGAACGGGGTTGATTTTGTCGGTGAGCTCGGCAATGGCGTTGGTGTTGGTCACCACCACCTCATATGCAAGCTCCTCGCCAAGGTATTCAAATTCCTTTAGCATTTCGTCGGTTGTTCTGAAATACAGAGGCGGCTGACTGTCGGCATCATCATAGCCCTGGCCTGCCTGAAGTATACGGCGGAAAACCTCGTCTTCGGGGTTCATGAAGTGCACATCACAGGTTGCCACAGTGAGCTTGTCATATTTCTTGCCAAGCTCTACGATGAAGCGGTTTATGTATTTTAAGTCTTCCTCACTTGCCAAGGTCTGATTTCTGAGCAAAAAGCCGTTGTTGCCAAGCGGCTGAATTTCGAGATAGTCATAAAAGCTCACGATTTCTTCAAGCCTTGCATAGTCGGGGTTGTAGGGATTTTTGAGGATTTCGCGGTAAAGCTCGCCCGCCTCGCATGCAGAGCCGAGAATGAGCCCCTCGCGCTTTTGTACCAAAAGGCTGCGGGGCACAATGGGGCGCTTGTAAAAATGCTTGAGGCACGATGCCGACACAAGCTCATAGAGGTTGCGAAGCCCCACGAGGTTTTTGGCAAGAATGATGCAGTGATAATATTTGAGAGTTTTGTCATACACAATGGGCTCTTTATCGTCCACAAGATAGCACTCCATGCCATATATGACCTTGAGGTCGCTTTTTTCGGCGGCGTGCATAGCTTCGGGGAATGACTGCACATTGCCGTGGTCGGTGATGGCAATAGCCTTGTGACCCCACTTGATTGCCTGCTTCACAAGCACCTTGGCATCGGTCATGGCGTCCATCTGGCTCATCTTGGTGTGCAGGTGCAGCTCCACTCGCTTTTCGGGGGCGTTATCCTTGCGCTGAGGCATAGAGTCGGTGCCAATGTGGCGCACGCTGATGATGGTCTCGCGGCTATAGCTGTCATATTCCATCTTGCCCTTTACCTTAACGCACACTCCGTCTTTTACACTCGCTTTCACCTTGTCATATTGCTTTTGGTTGAGAAAGCATTTGGCACTGTATGCCGCCTTGGTGTCGGCAATTGAGAATGTGAAAATGAAGCCTGGCTTGCCTGTTTTTTTGCTTGTAAATTCCTTCACATCGGTGGTCATGACCACGCCCTTGGTGGCAATCTCTTCGCGGTCATCGGGGGTGATGTCGCCAAGAGGAATGATAGGGTCATTGATTTCTTTGCCAAGTATCACGGGGCTGTCGTCATCGTCAGCCTTTGGCTCGCTCTTTGGCTCGGGAGCAATCTCGATGGGCGGCAGAGCGCTCAGCGCGTCTTGCATGAGCTGCTCGATGTGGGCTTCGTCGATGTCATCAACAAACGAAAACTCCACATTCACTCCAAGCTGAGCCTTCACTATTTTTTTGAGCATTTCCTCACAGTTGGATTCAGAGAGCATCTGAGTGCCGTATTTGCAGTGCACTGTGAACACACCATCGGCATATTCGCAGGTGGAATCCAGAAACAGATGCCTCACTCCGCGGATTAGCTCATTGACATAGAAAATGAGGTTGGAATAATAAAGATTGATGTCAATGGAGTCGAGGGAAATGTTGATGTATTTAATCTTGAGCAAAAAGCTTGAGAGATTGTATTTTTCGGCAACGCCTTTCTTGAAATCTTCAATCACTTCATAGGGTATGATGGTCTCGGAGGTCACAGTGACCGTCATGGAGCGGTCGGCGGAGCTTGCGTCGGTGGTGTAGATGCACACCTCGCTTAGCTCACTCGGGATATCATAGCCCTTGAATATATCAGATAGTTTGATGTTTGTAGGGGACATTTTCTTACCTCATATTG
>JAFYUA010000302.1 GCA_017549745.1 Clostridia bacterium
TCTATACCATATCTGTAAAGAGCTTCAAAGGGGTCTGCACACCATGCGTTATTTACCATAATCTTTTTTCCTTTTGCATGCAGTGCAGCGGCAACCTTACCCCAGAACTTTTCCCATCTCCACACATAGAATTCTATCCATTCCTTGCGAAGGCTGTGCCATATCCATTCGTGGCGCGCATCTATGTCGGATTGCTCGTCAAAGCCAAGTCTTGCTTTGATATCGTCGGGGTATTCAATGTGAGAATGTGTCACAAACTGGTCGAGCATATCAGCTGAAAAATCACCATTGGATATTGAATGCTCGGGAGGGCAGAAAAAGTCTGACACATGAAGACCTGCAAAGCCATAGTCATCGAGTGCTTTCACAATTTTGTCACAGAAAAAATCTTCGTAATATGTACCATCAGCAAAACGCTTGAGCACATTGAGGTTCATTCTGCCGTTACAGCCAAAAGACAAAAGCTCGCTATGGTCACTTTGCCATTCATAGTGGCGTGTGTTATAAAGATACACACCCATTATGCCGAGATATGCGTCGATGCCCCTCTTTGCAAGCTCGTGGGCAAGTGTGCGCAAATCATAGTTTGTCCATGGTTGTCTCTGCCTGAATTCATTTGCCGGCACTCCGTAGTATGAACAGTTGTCAGGATGGAGAACAAACTCCTTGGCCATGCCCTCATGTTGGTTCACAATGTCTGAGTGAAACAAAAATACTGACATGCTTTCGGGGATAAATCCCGCTTTGGCTATGTATTCACCCACGCCCTTGTCATCCTGATACTTGTCGAAACCAATTAGCGGCATCCATATGCTGTGTCTGCTTTTTTCCATTTTCAAACCCCCAAAAATTTTACTGTTGTATCCAAATTATATAATACGAACTACTCAATATCAAGGCTATATCAGGACTTTGATTTGTCATTTTTGGACATTTTTTGTTTTCGTTATTTGACTTAAAAAAATCAGACCGACACTTTTTATGTCGGTCTGATTTTTGTGTGATTTTGGCATTTTTTATTCTTTATTGTTTTTCACAGAAAAACGATATTTTGCCGGAGTAACTCCTTCAACCGCCTTAAACCGTTTAATAAGAGAGGCAACATCGGGAAAGCCCACAGCTTCAGCAATGTCTGAAAGTCCCAGATTAGTTTCACTTAAAAGCTTACAAATGTATTTGTTTTTTTCCATTTTAATATATTCTGCAGGGCTCTGACCCAGATGCTCGTTGAAAATACGCCCAAGCTGTTTTGCTGATATATAGACATACTTTGCAACATCATTTGTTGTAATGGGGACAGATATGTTATTTTTAATAAACTTAACCGCATTTTCCACTCTTTTGTCGGCTATAAATTCTGCCCTGTTAACATCGTGATTTTTTGTGATAACATTGCATATTTCAATTATATAGCAAACCGCAAGCTCAAAAAGCATATTGTTTTTGTCGTGAATGTCACTTTTTTTGATATCAAGCATCACATTAAAAAGCTTGGTCATTCTTGCGCTGCGCTTATACGGAACGGGATTTTTCATTGCCCTTATTGTGCTCACATAAAAATCATCATTATCGTTTCTGACTGCGTTTAGTTCAAATGAAATAAGAATTTTTTTGAAATCTTCACTTTCTTGTGTTATAGAATGTTTCATCGACGGGGGAATAATAATAAATTGATTTTTTGCAACCGAAAGTGTTCTGCCATCTTCAAGCATGGTTTCCATTTTGCCGTCAAGCACCAGATGAAATTCATACACTGAATGTGAATGCGCCACATTCAATTGTGTTTTTTCTCTTTTTCTTTTATCATAATAAGAACCACACAGCTTAAAATATATCAGATCAATATTGCACCTGTCAGATTCATATACCGTGGTACAATTACTTTGCTTTGATATTATTGTTGATATGTTGGTTGATTTACGGTTGTTCATTGTATCACCCCATTGCTACGATTTACATAATAATTATACTATTTGATCTTAGCAAAGTAAAGAGGAATTTTTGGTATTACAGCAAAAATAACCTAATATTGAATTCTAATACCCAAAGGGACTGTAAAAAAGTCTCATCTAAAAA
>JAFYUA010000303.1 GCA_017549745.1 Clostridia bacterium
AAGTTGTTGCAGCCATACATCACCGACACCCACGCGCAAGGGCCTTTGGCTCTTTGCAAGGGGTACTGCTCGGCGATTTTGCCGTCGGTGTCTCTCACATCAATGACTCCTTTTTCACTCATTATGACATCTCTTATAAGCGACGGAAAATAATAGAGCGAATGTGTGCCAAACACAAGGTCAACATGCTTATATTTTCTTTTGATTTGCTCGGCGTTTTCTTTTTGCTGCATCATGCAGCCGCACACGCCTATGATGACATCTGGCCTCTTGGCTTTGAGATGCTTTAGTGCACCCAGATTGCCAAACACTTTGAGCTCGGCATTTTCTCTGACTGCGCAGGTGTTGTAGATGATGATGTCGGCATCTTCTTTTTGGTCGGTCTTTTCATAGCCCATCTGGGCGAGCATGCCCATGAGAATCTCCGAATCGCTCACATTCTGCTGACAACCATAGGTCTCCACAAAGGCTTTTTTGCGGGGGGCGCCAAGAGAATATTGCTCTTCGTTTTTTATTCGTATATCTGAAATTGCCTCTTTCTGAGCCTGTATGATTTCAGGTGAAAGAAGGGTGTCTTTGCGTTGTGACATTGGGGATAAATCCTCTCTCTCCACATTACTATACTCATTATATTATAATAACATATTTCGGGTAAATTGTAAACTGATAATGTTAAAAAATTTCTTTTTTAAGGGGAGATTTTCTCCCCTTAAAACCCCTCTTTGCCGCTTGGTTTAATAATTCGGGAATTTCTCAAAATCTTTGCGCACGCAACGACGCGCAAAAGTTATTTGCGCCGTTGCTGCAAGCGCATACTGCATATGAAAACTGTTTTTGTGTATGCGCTTGCACGCTATAGCTTTTTCTAAATTCTTGCCGATTATTAAACAGGCGGCTTTTCGCACAGTGTTAATTTTTTCTTCTTTTGTACACTTGTGCAGCACATTAACACTTACAAAAAATGCCGCATTGTTTTGAAAGTGAATAATTTTTTGAAAAAATCTGCAATGCTTTGCCGTCTGCATATGAACGTTTCCATATATTGCAGACGGCAAAAGCAGCGGCACAAATAATTTTTGTGTGTCGCTGCGGGCATGGATTTTTGATAAAAATCGCTTTCAAAACTCAGCGGCTATAGGGGGTTTCAAAGGGGGAAATATCCCCCTTTGATAAATAAATTCACACTTTCGGTGTATAAACAAACTTTCCGTGTTTCATATGATTTTTTACAATTTTCAGTTTGAATGTGTCCTCCGACACAATCCAGCTTGCGGTGACAAGCTGTTTCTTTTCTTTGCGCGCATCGGCAAGCTCTGCATCTACCTGAGCTTCTATCTCATCGATGGGACCGTATTTGGCGAGCTGACGATAGGTGGGAGTGAAATGATAGTCGGCAATTTGAAGCGCAAGCTTTGCTGCAAGGTAGATTATTATGCCAAAGAGCACTGCGCAGAATATGAGGTCAAAGCGTTCACTTTCCATCTCGATGCCACGGGTGTCAATCATATATTTGCAAATCTCGTCGGTGGGTTTGAAAGCTCCGCTTGCTGCCACATCATGTGCCACAATGAGGGGAATGGCGGTGAAAATACCGTCGATGCTCTCAATGTCTGCAAGATTCTGATGAGGATAGGCAAGCACCAGAGTTTTAATGCCGCCTATGTCTGCCACATAGAGGTTTGACGAAATTTCATCATAGGTTTCGTCGGAGCCGCTGAGAGTGGTCTGGTTGCTATAGCTTATGGCAAGCTTTTTGGCACATCTGAGGTCAAGAGCAAATTCATAACGGTTATCTTGCCAATAGCTATCGGGTCTCAGGGCATAGTCATTGATGGACACATTGTCATTTCGGTGAAGCTCAAAAGGCTCGCCAACCTCTATGGTCTCGGCTTCCTTTGCAAAGCGTGCCTCATCAAAGGCTACACCGCCAACAAATATGTTGGAAATATATTCATAAGATGCCGAAAAATAGCTGATGAGCAGTACCACGAGAAGAAATTCTGTCACAAGAAATTTCAGCCTGTGCTTTTTCATTGATTTATATACTGTGCCTTTAGGTGTTTCTTTTTTTCTCATCAGCTATCCTCCTTTACAAATTCGTTATATACATCTCTTTTGGATATGCCGCGCTCTGCCGCCGCCTTTTTGATGGCTTCTTTTTTGTCCATGCCGCTGTCTATGAGCATATTCACATGCTCGCAGATGCTTAAGGCTTCAAAAGCCGACGATAGCTCTTCTTTTTTGCACAAGGGGTCCTTGCCCTCTACAATGAGCACATACTCACCCTTGGGCACATTATCCTCATAGTGGGCAATAGCTTCATCAAAGGTGGTAAAGATGCATTCTTCATGAATCTTGGTGAGCTCTCTCACAAGGCTTATGCGCCTGTTGCCAAAATAGGCTCGCATG
>JAFYUA010000304.1 GCA_017549745.1 Clostridia bacterium
AAGCTGACCCATATAAACCTCTCCGCGTTTGTCGCTGCCTTTGTCGAGTGCGGGATTGATTTCTATGCAGTTGTGGTCTTTTACTCTTGTGCCTTCTGCAAGCCAGCGTCTGCCGCCCTCCTCCTGTTCAAAAAAGTTTGGCTGATTGTAGCCGAGGGCTGTGTAGCCTGTGTCATCTGCCCAGCGAACGCCCATTGTTTCAAATATAAAGCTGCCTGCATCAAGATGAGCATGACCTATATTGTTCCTGCCTGCTTTGAAAGCAAAGAAGGCAGAGCCGGAGTCGTAAGATTGATGCATATTACCTACGTGAGCAGTGGCAAACAGGTTATCAAGAGGCATTCCGCCTGAGCTGTTTTCTGTTGAGGTATCATACCACAGAGCTGCCAGAACATAGTCTTCATTATCTCTGAAATTACCTCCGGAGAGGTCAAGCACTGTGGGAGTAATCTCGGGCTGATTGAATTTGTTTGACAGCCAGAAAAGCTCGGGAACATACATTTTTACTTTGTTTGCGTCGGCATATGAATATACGCCGTTTTCGCTCTGCATAGTAACCATAAACTGTGCAGTAAGCGCCAGACCCTCGCCAAGGTCTAAGGTGTAGCAGTGACCAAACACGCCTTTGAGAGTGGATAAAATCTTGGAGGTGTACTGCATGGTAAGCTCCCAATAGCTGGGCCCTTCTTCCCATGTACCGTCTTTGCCAAAGTCATTGAGCATATATCCAAGAGAGTGAATTGCGTTGCTGACAATATACTGAGAAATTTCAGGATACGCATCAAGCATTGCCATGCCAAGCATTGCAAAGCCGCCATTGGTGATAACATTGTGGTTGCCGATACGGATACCTGTGTCGGTGAGGGGACCGGTTGCAGTCTGATAAGAAATGTTGATGTGATAAAATCCGTTTTTGTAGGCACCTTCCTCGATGACCTTGCGCTGCTCGGGTGTAAAACCGTGATACATCCAGTCATAGCCAACAGCAACAGCCGCCGACATCATACCCGTGTCGATATGGTGAGTGGGGTGCCAGTTGGGGAAGAGAGAGCACACGGCTTCAAGGTCTTTGTATGCCCTTGTGACATATTTGAGGTCGCCCGTCATCTGATATGCCAGACCGTAGGTGTACATATTGATGAGAACGTCACGGCTCACCATCTGCAAACGAACTCCGTCGCGAAGCTCATAGACCACGGCATCGTCACCCAGGCCGTTATCTGCCGCCGTCAAAATTTTATCTACCCACTTTTTCACCTGTGCATTGGTGTTGTATTCGCTCTTTATTCTGTCAAAGTCTTCTTTTGTTGCCTGAATGCGGGGGTGAACGCCGTAAACTGCGGAATTTTTGTAGTCCTCGGCTATTCTCTCAGGGCTTGGCTGGTCATAGAGCAAAAATTCGTTGAGATATGCAAGCTCGGTTTTTGATGTAACAACTGCTTCATTGGCAGGGAATTCAAATTTGTCGGCACCAAGAACCATCATACCGGCAGTATTTGCTTCGGTATCAACTGAAAGCTTAAGTCCCAAAGAGGAAGCATAATTCTCTATTGTCACATCTCCGCTGAGACCTGAGGTTTTGCCAAGAACCAGGTCAAGCTCTGTTGCATTTACCATTGTTTTGCCGTCTTGTTCGTAGGGCTTGTTCTCAAGAAGAACTCTGTTACCATCAAAATACACAAGACCGCTTACCTTGTGAATGGAAATATAGCCTTTCATATATGCCTTCATTCTGTTGACATCCGGGGCAAATACGCTCTTATCCGACAAGACAACCTCTCTTTTAATCTCGGAAAGGTTTTCGATGGGAGCCTCGGCTTCATAAACTCTCATATTGTCAACAAGAAAGTCTACCATATCGCTCTCGATATCCACATATGAAGCAGACACGTGAACACGCCATGTGTATGGTGTCTCGCCTATGCCGAAGCCATCGGGCAATGCTGCGGTAGCTATTTTTTCGCCATTCCAGTAGTAGTCGGCAAAGCGGTCATAGTAGTCTACCATGATTGCAAAGCGATACCATTCATTTGGTTTGAGCCGAATTGCTTTTTGGTCCATTGTGAACATTCCGCCCTTTGCAAGAGAAGCAGGAAACATAGCACCTTTATCCCCTCTAAGTGTCAGCCAAAAGGCAGAATTCAAATCAAGTATTTTAAAATCAAGCTCATAGACAACAACATCGGAGCTATAACTGCTCGCCTCGTTGGCATCGAGGTGAAAATCCTGTTTGTTTACTCTCTGGAAGCGCATTGCAGTGTTGCCGTCTTCTTCGTCGTATTGTTCTATCTTATTCTGCTTGTGCTGATTTGAGATAGAGCACACATATTCAAAATCCTCAACCACCAAAACCTCGGTGCCGATTCTTTTGGCATTGGAAAATTCCGGCTTTTCCACAGACGCAGGATTATACTCGGAAGCTGCAAACGAACGATAGTTTGGTTCATATTTGTCGGTCACATAAATATTGTCGAGTATCACACCGGTGTCGTCAGTTTCTGATTCAAAACCAAAAAGCAGCTTGCTGAGAGAAGAAAATGCGGTTGATTTGATTCTGAAATTGGGATATATACATTTGCCGTTGCGATAGATATTGCACGACGATGTGCCGGAGTCATATTCAAGCGCAATGCTTGTCATTGCAGAGCTATTGTAGCCCGTGAGGTGATAGCCGTTGTAGAATCGGATTTCATTGTCGCCTGCAAAGTTCAGAATTCTGAGCTTTTCCGAGCCTGAGCCATAGAGCTCAAGATAGCCGTCAACTGCAGATGCAATCGACCTTATGTCGAAATACACACAAAAACTGCCGCCTGCCGAAACAGCAAACTCAACCGTTTGAGGTGTTTTGCCGGTTATGATGGCAAGGCCTTTGTCTTCGGGAGCATATTCAGAAATGTAATATTTGTCACCGACCACTGTAATGTCGGCAGGTGACTCGTGGGTTACATAATCATCAAATTTCAGACCCAGATATGCTTTTGACGGTGCTGCCGAAACGCTGAACGCAGAAAGCGGAATCATAGCAGCTGCCAAAAAAACTGCGATTAGCTTTGAAACTAATTTCATATGCAAAACCTCCTTATT
This sequence comes from Clostridia bacterium, assembly GCA_017549745.1. Taxonomy (GTDB): domain Bacteria; phylum Bacillota; class Clostridia; order UMGS1810; family UMGS1810; genus RGIG1828. The sequence goes on from JAFYUA010000304.1 coordinate 3,085, forward strand.
TATAAAGTATAATTTCGCGCGATATACCATCGTTTGCTATGAGCAGAACCTCGGAGCAATTCGAAGGGTCATTGAGATAGGTCACAATTTCGCTTGCACTGCCCATATAGCACTCTCCCGTAGCTGTGTCATACACCATAACTGTGGGAGGCATTTGGAAATACAGTCTCTTGGAGGGGTCTGCGGGATCCGGAGTAAAGCCGTCTTTGTTGGTAACAAGAATGGATATGGATGATTTGCTTTTTGCATAAGCCTTGCCGTAGGCTCGGTTATCCTGAATCACATTACCAAATCCGAGATCGGTCGCTTTTGTCTTATAATCAAATACCTTTTTAGCAGCTGCCAGGCTATTGTCAGAGCGTGCACTAAATGCCAGAACATCGCCCTCATATATCATGGGTG
>JAFYUA010000305.1 GCA_017549745.1 Clostridia bacterium
GAGCTCAATGACCTCCATACGGTCAAGGAGGGGTCTGTCGATAGAATCGAGAGAATTGGCAGTGGTGAGAAAGAGCACATCAGACAGGTCATATTCAAGCTCTACATAATGGTCACGGAAAGAAAAATTCTGTTCACTGTCGAGCACTTCCAGAAGTGCCGCCGAGGTGGAGCCTCTGTGGTCAGCGCCGAGCTTGTCAATCTCGTCGAGAAGAATAAGCGGATTGGAGGTGCCTGCCTGCTTGAGTGCCGAGATGATGCGGCCCGGCATTGCGCCGATGTAGGTCTTGCGGTGACCGCGGATTTCGGCTTCGTCTTTCACGCCGCCGAGCGACATGCGCACATATTTGCGCCCGAGAGCTCTGGCAATGGACTTGGCAACCGAGGTCTTGCCCACTCCCGGAGGCCCTGCAAGGCAGATGATGGGCGATTTTTTGCCGCCCGACAAGGTGCGCACAGCCAAAAATTCCACAATGCGCTCCTTGACCTTTTTCATGCCGTAGTGGTCTTCATCAAGAATCTGAGCCGCAACGGTGAGGTCTTTATTTTCTTCGTCTTTGATATTCCATGGTATCTGAGTGAGCCAGTCAAGATATCCCCTGATGACGGTGGCATCGGGGTTGCCGGGCTGCATGCGTTCAAGCCTTGAGAGCTCTTTTTCGGCTTTTTTGATAACTGCCTCGGGTGCATTGAGCTCTTTGAGCTTTGCAATGATAGCTTCGCTCTCGGAGTCGGGGTCGTCACCCTCGCCGAGCTCGTCTTTGATGACCTTTATCTGCTCACGCAGATAATACTCCCTCTGGTTTTTATCGATTTTATCTTTGACCTTGTGGCTGATGGAGTGCTCGAGGCGGAGAATTTCAATCTCGGAATGAAGCACCGATAGGATTTTTTCCATGCGGTCTATCACATCGAACTGTTCGAGAATTTCCTGCTTGGTCTCAAGGTCGGTGGCAAGTGCCGCCGCCACAATGTCGGCAAACTGCTCGGCATCGGAAATGCCGGCAGGTGGAGTCATGGCTTCTTTTTCAAACTTGCCCATGAGCGAAAAATATGTGCCGCACACTTTGGTTATCTCGCGGATATAGGCATCTTCGGTGAGGCGCTGCTCCTCGGTCTTTTCGCCATAGGCGGCGTATTCTGTGACCACACATTCAAAATACGGTGATGTGGAGGTGAACTCCTCGACCTTGGCGCGCGCAATGCCCTCAACGAGTATGCGCACATCATCTTCAGACACTTTTAAAATCTGCTTTACTCTGGCAATGGTGCCCACGCTGTAGAGGTCATCGGGAGCGACGGTCTCCATGTCGGGGTCTTTTTGAGCAAGAAGCACAAGAAGCTGGTCTTCTATCATGCATTCTTCAATGGCACTGATAGACTTGGAACGGCCAACATCAAAGTGTATTATCATATATGGAAAAACAGGGAGCCCCCTGAGAGGAAGCACCGGCAGTGTTGAAGTTTTTATTGCTTGAATATTATTTTTCATGAGTGCGTTCTCCTTTGGAGTGTAGAAATATACCAACATATATTATACTAAAGCAATGCAATTATTGCAAGAGGAATTTTCAAGAATTTGAGTATATGAAAAAATTTCAGATCATATGATATTAATGTCAGCAACTGTGTTAATATACGAACTGTTATAAATTATTGTTTAGCAGGCAGTGCACTTCGCAGGTTTGGGTATGCTTTTTCTGCTTGGGCTTCGAAATAGCAAGCGTTGCTTACTATTTCTGCAGAGTCGCTGCAAAAGCACACCCAAACCTTGCAATATGAGGAACTAGCGCAAAAGCTCTTGGATGTTTTTGGAGAAAACCTCTGCAGGCGAAGCCGAAGCCAGTTTTCGAAAAGAATGTCCAAGAGCTTTTGGTAGGCATTATGCAACTAAACAATAATTTATCTTACAAGGAAAGCTTGAGTTTAGGTAGTACTCCATCGAAAGGAAAATATACAATGAACAAGCCATATAAAAAACAACATATATACACCTTTGTGCTTGGGCGAAAAAACATGGGTGCTTTGATATGTGTGATTGCAGCTATAATGCTTGGTGCTATGTGTGCATATCCCCTTAGCCAAAATGAAAGCACGATATACACAGGCTTTCTCAAGCTGTGTTCGTCGCATCTTCTTGGCACAAGCTCGCCGAAAGCTGCAAACACTCTTCACCTCATTGGCGCAGATGTCATCATGAGGCAGGCATCGCCCATTTTTGCGCCGAGTGAAAAGACGGTGAGCGTGTTTAATGCCCAAAGAGCCGACATGAGCGATGTGACAGAGTCTATGGCGGAGATTGAGAGCGAAAAAAAGCCGCCTGACAATTCAGACGGACCAAAGGAAAGAGCTGTGGTGTCGCAAAATCTTAAGCTTTCAAATGCCACCGACTATGAAATAGACGCTCATGCTCTTGCAGCTGCACAGCGAAGCTACAATGCAGGCGGAAGCGAGCCGAAAGTGCTTGTGATGCACACCCACGGCTGCGAGACCTACACGGGCAAAAACGGAGTGGGGCTCGGCTCGGCAGGCACCTACCGAACTACCGATGATGAAATAAATGTGGTGCATATAGGCAAGATGCTCACCGAGGAATTAAAGCAAAGAGGCATAAATGCCATTCATGACAAAACACTGTGCGACTATCCGTCATACAACAGTGCCTACAAAACCGCCATGGGGCTCAATGACTGGTACATAAACAAGTATCCGTCGATTGAATTTGTGTTTGACATTCACAGAGACGCCATTGCCGAAGATGACGGCACTCCCGTGAAGCTGACGGCAGAAATCGACGGTCAGAAATGCGCTCAGGCGATGATAGTGTGCGGCACAGATAAGCTCGGCTTGCCCCACCCCTATTGGAAAGACAACCTCATACTTGCGCTCAAAATCCAAAAATATCTGGAGAGCAAATACCCTGGCTTTATGCGCCCTGTTAACCTGAGAGAAGAGCGCTTCAACATGCATCAGACCAAAGGTTCGCTCATATTTGAAATAGGCACCCACGGCAACAACATGCCCGAAGCTGAGATGAGCATAAAATATCTTGCCGAGGGTATTGCAGGGGTGATTGGCAATTGACAAAGGAAAATATTTGATATATAATTTAATTATAAAAAAACATCAGGAGGCACAAATGAAAAAGAAAACCATAAATCTTAAATATATAATCACCGCGTCTACCCTGCTGTCGGCAGTGTTTTTATTTTTCAACTGGTTCACACTGTCAATTCCCGTGCTTGAGTCATTTTTGGAGTCGGGGTCATTTTCGGTGTCATTCTTCACACTGCCTCAGCTCATTGAGGAAAATGCCCTCGGTCTCATAACAAGGCTTGGCGGCAAAGGCACATCAATCATGGCGCTTTTGCTTTGCGCCATTCTCAAGTATATGTGTGTGCTATCGGCAGGGTTTACCATCTTGGGCATAGGTAAGATGTGGAAATATGACAAAAGCACAAGGTTCATTTTTTCATCACAGGTCATTGCGCTTGCGCTTCAGGTGTTGTCATTTTTGGTGATTCTCATCATCAACATCTTCATGACTATGTATGCAGAATCTATCGCGCAATCGCTTAAGCTCGAAGAAGATCTTTTGCAGTTCCATTTTATTCCCACTGTGTGGCTGTGCCTGTCGACGCTATCGGCAATTGCGTCGCTGATATCGTGGAACCGCCACTCAAAAGAATTTGAATAAGCTTAAAACCCCTTGTCAAAAGCAATTAGCTTTGACAGGGGGTTTTTGATTATAATATCTCACCAAGCTTTTGCGCAGCTTTGCCGTTTACCGCTTCGTTGATGCTTTCGGCAATGATTTTAGACACTTCGTCGATGATGCTGTCCACTTCCTTGGGTGTGACAATGAGGTCACCTGCCGACGGCGAAAGCACCTCGCTGATGAGGTCATAGCGGTTTTCATTGTCAAACGCATCAACTGCGCCAAAAAGCGGCGAGCCTTTCTGGGCGTTCATTTTCACAGCTTCGATGAGCAGCTCTATGGCATCATTGGCAACTGCAGCCGCTTCTATCACTGTGGGCACGCCTATGGCTATCACGGGCACGCCTAGAGTGTCGCGCGTGAGTCCTTTTCGCTTGTTGCCTATGCCCGAGCCGGGGACAATGCCCGTGTCGGCTATTTGAAAGGTGGTGCTGATGCGCGAGGTTTTGCGCGATGCAAGCGCATCGATGGCAATGATGATGTCGGGCTTGATTTTGTCGGCTATGCCCTTTATTATCTCCCCTGTTTCGATGCCTGTGATGCCGAGCACGCCCGGCGATACTGCACAAAGTGAATTCATGCTCTCGGTGATTTCTTCGGGCAGAACGCCATACAGATGCCTCGTCACAAGGAGCTTGTCCACC
>JAFYUA010000306.1 GCA_017549745.1 Clostridia bacterium
CCCTGAGCATCTTTTGCTGGCAAGACTCTTTTTTTCTGATATGCCTCGCCTGTTTTTTCAAGGCGATAAATCAATCGCACAAGCTTTTTGGCGGCATGGGATATTGCCACATTGTAGTGCTTGCCCTCGCTGCGTTTTTTGTGAAGATAGTCTGCAAAGCCCTCGTCCCAACGGCACACAAATTTGGTGGCATTAAACAGGGCATATCTGAGATAGCGCGAGCCTCTTTTCTCCATGTGTGAATAGCCGTTTTGCAGTTTGCCTGACTGATAGGTAGATGGCGACAAGCCTGCATATGCCAAAATCTTATCAGGCGAAGAAAACCTTTCAAAGTCACCGATTTCGGCAATAATCATCGCCCCCATGCGATAGTTTATGCCCGGGATTGTGAGAATGGGCGAATTGATTGAGTCCATTATCTTTTTTATCTCAGCTTCAACCTCGCCTATCTCCCACTCGATTTCCTGCACAAGCTTTATGGTGTGCTTCAGTTCCAATGACTTGGCGGGTAGAAATGTGCCTATGGAATTTTTGGCAGATGTGCGAAACATTATGGCAGTCTCTCGGTCATAGTGACCCTTTGATGAATCGTATAAAATGCGGGTGAGTCTGGCGAGATGCGCCGATGCAACATGATGGGCGGATGGATATTCACTCAAAAGAGCATACACCGATTTCATGTGAAGAGTCGGCACCAGAGCTTCAAGCTCAGGGAAAAGAATTGTGACAAGGCGCGATATGGAGCTTTTGAGCTCTGCTTTTTCGAGCACCTTGTCAAAACGATATCTGGTAAGTGATTTCAGCTCTTCATAATGTTGCTGTACTTTTGAATATGGCTTGATGCTCACATCTGATATAAGCATCATGGCAATGGTCATGGCGTCCACTTTGTCGGTTTTGGTTTTGCGAAGAGTGAGACTTTTGCGATAGAGATTGGTGTGAAGCGGATTGATAACATAGGTGGTTATGCCCCTGTTCACAAGAAAAGACAAAAGATTGAATGAATAATGACCTGTGGATTCAAGCCCTGCTTTCACATTGGTGATGTCATTTGTGAGTAACATTATTTTCCCAAAAATCTCATTGAAGCCGCGGAGCGTGTTGGCAACTGTAAACGCATCTGCCAACACTTCACCGCTTTCATTGCATATGACACAATCGTGCTTGTCCTTTGCCACATCAATGCCAACATATATCATGTTTGTACCTCTTTTCATTTGTGGTGGATACTGCCCCAACTGTGAACGAAGCTTTGTCAGAACCTTAATATAACCATCGGGTGGTAGGAGGATTGCACTGTTTTCAAGCATACAGACACAGTATGATACTTGTCTCAAAGCATTCATGCCATGTCAGCGGATTTGTCATCATTTCACCTCCGTATAACAATCTTTGCTTTTGCACATGATGCGAGACTGCAGTCAGAGCCTTAATGCAACCATCGTGTGGTATGAGGATTGTACTGTTCGGCAGTATCGACAAACAGTATAGCACACATTACAAATTTTGTCATTAAATCGAATTCTTTCTTTATATTAAGGGAGGATTTGAGAATTATGAAAAATCTCAAAAAAGTTCTTGCACTCGTTGTTGCTTTAACAATGGTGCTCGGTACTGTTGGCTTCGCTGCTTACACAGATGTAGCTGAAGATGCTGGCGAATACACAGCAGTATCCACACTGTCTTCTCTCAGCATCCTTACTGGATATGAAGACGGTTCTTTCAAACCCGATGGTGACATCACAAGAGCAGAATTTGCTA
>JAFYUA010000307.1 GCA_017549745.1 Clostridia bacterium
CCGCACTCTCACATTTGTGACAGCGCCCATGGTGCACTGGCCTGAGGTTATTGTGACCTATGACAGTGCCGACAAGGTGCTCTTTTCGGCAGATGGCTTCGGCAAATTCGGCGCACTCGATGTAGACGAAGAGTGGACATGTGAAGCCAGAAGATATTACATCGGCATTGTGGGCAAATATGGCGCTCAGGTGCAGTCACTTCTCAAAAAAGCCTCTACTCTCGACATAAAGACCATCTGTCCGCTTCACGGCCCTGTGCTCAAGGGTAACCTTGGCTACTACATTGGTCTTTACAACACATGGTCAGCCTATGAGACCGAATCCGATGGTGTGCTCATTGCCTACACCTCGGTGTATGGCAACACCAAAAAGGCAGTGATGAAGCTTGCCGAAAGCCTGGAGAAGGGCGGCTGTGCCAAGGTTGTGGTAAATGACCTTGCAAGGTGCGACATGGCAGAGGCGGTGAAGATGCTTTCCGCTACGGCAAAATCGTGCTTGCCACCACCACCTACAACGGCGAAGTGTTCCCATTTATGAGAGAATTTATAAACGAGCTGACTGAAAGAGGCATCCGAAACAAAACCTTTGCGTTCATTGAAAACGGAAGCTGGGCGCCCGTGGCAACAAAGGTGATGAAAAAAAGTCTTGAAAATTGCAAAAATCTCACCTTTGCATCAAACGATGTGACCATCATGTCGGCACTGAATGACTCAAGCATGGCTCAGCTTGAAGCTTTGGCAGGTGAACTATCGATATGAATCCCGTATGGCTCACAGCAATCGGCGTGGGCGGCGCAACTGTGATTGGTGCCGTCATAGGCTTTTGTTTTAAAAAGATGTCACACCGATTTTCCGATATCATTCTATCATTTGCAGCAGGCGTTATGCTTGCGGCAGCAGTGCTTGGTCTTGTGATTCCGTCGCTCGAATATGGTGGCAGATTTGCGCTCGCAATCACTGTGGCAGGCATATTTGCAGGGGCAGTGTGCCTCAATCTCATTGACAAGCTCGTGCCCCATCTTCATAAGCTTGCAGGTGTAGATGCCGAAAATCATGCCGACTCAAATCTTGGCAAGGTGCTCCTCTTTGTGATGGCAATTGCCATTCACAATCTCCCCGAGGGAATTGCCGCAGGTGTCGGCTTTGGCTCGGGCGACACCTCTCAGGCGCTCGTCATTGCAGGCGGCATAGCACTTCAGAACATACCCGAGGGTATGGTTATCATTGCCCCCATGCTTGCAGCAGGCGTGAGCTCCAAAAGGACATTTGTGATTGCAATGTTCACAGGTCTTGTGGAAGTGGTCGGCACTCTGCTTGGCTACTTTGCAGTGAGCATAGCATCGGCAATTCTGCCGTTTGCGCTCAGCTTTGCAGGAGGCACAATGCTCTATGTGATCAGTGATGAAATGATACCCGAAACTCATGCCCACGGCAGTGAACGGGCAGCCACATATACCCTGCTTGCAGGCTTTTGCGTCATGCTCATCACCGATGTATTGTTAGGATAATTATCTGAACTATTATAAATTATTGTTTATCAAATAATGCACTTCGCAGGTTTGGGTATGCTTTTTCTGCTTGGGCTTCGAAATAGCAATACTTGCTATTTCTGCAGAGTCGCTGCAAAAGCACACCCAAACC
>JAFYUA010000308.1 GCA_017549745.1 Clostridia bacterium
GCAGAATCATCATCAAAACCAAGAGCACATCAACCGCCTTAAACGAGCGGCTATTTGGTTTCATTTTGCACAGACACCTCCTTTGCATCTTGCTTGTCCTTCCAAAGCGGGCGCAGTGCAATGGCGATGCGCGGGAAAAACAGCGGAATTATTGTTGCAATGGTGGAAAAGCAAGGAAGCATCACTCCTGCAACCACGCAAACAAAAATAAAAAGAGTGCGAAGCGACTGAGAAAGCTTCATGAGCTTTTTGGCATCTGACTCATCTTTGACAAGAGCCTGCTGCACAGTGATACCCATGAAGAAAAAGTTGAGTATCATGACTATGGCTCCGAGAAGGTTGCCAAGAAGAACCGTGTAGTTCCAGATGCCGCAAAATGCAAACACCGCCTGCATGATAACACTGAAAATAAGCATCCACGCCGAGACCCAAAGAGTCTCTTTCACAACGGTTTTATCCGCTTTTATCATGCGCTTATCACTCCTTTAATTTGTTAGTCAAAATCTGATTTGCACCAGACTCCGCTATGATACACTAATTATACCATATATTGTATCCAATAGCAATAAAAGTTATTTTTTTAACAACATATTTTAAAATCCAAAAAGAGCGCAAACTAATCGCGCTCTTTTTGAAGTGATGAGTTAAATAGAAATATTATTTGCTGATTTTGGGAAGGCTGGCAGCCGCAACAGACTGACCTACTCTTCTGGCTTTTTCATCGGGAATGTGAAGTTCAAGCTTAGATGCAAGCTCAGGGAATTCAGTCTTGAGCACTTCGTTGGCTTTGGCAAGAAGAATTGTGCCGCCTTTGCCGCTTGTGACTCTGCCCATGATGAGAACATGCTTGATATCATAGAACATGGAATAATAAGCGATTGTGTAGCCAAAATATGTGCCGATTGTGTCATAGATATCGGCTGCGCGGCTATCGTCTTTTTCCATGAGACCCTGAACAACTTTGAGCTTTTCGGCAGGTGAAAGGCTCTCGTCGAGCTCGATGCCCGCTTTTGGAGCAAGCTTGATTACTGCATCCTGAGAGAAATATTTAACGCCGCAGCCATAATCGCCGCTCCATTCGTCTACCATAGCGCCTTTGTTGAAATCAACAGGCACAAATGCAAGCTCGTTGAGCCAGCCTGTGATGTTGCCGTCTTTGTCTACATAGCCTGCTGCTTCGCTTGTGCCCATTGCAATGCCCATCACATTGTTGTCTTCAAGGCTCATTGCGCCTGCAAGAGCAGTAACATCGCCGTCATTGGCAACTTCAACGGGTACATCGCCTATTTCTTTGGCTACATCGAGATACATGTTTTTGACATGCTTTTCAAAATCTTCATCGGACACCTTGAGGAACAATGATGCAACCATGATTTTGTTGTCGATATATACACCTGCAGAGGAAACGCCGATAGCGTCAACTCTGGGCATGTGAGATGCGGCTGTCTTCATTGCGCTGAGGATGCCCTGATAGTGATAGCTTGGATCGCTTTCGAGCTTGGGGAACCATACAACTTCTTCGGAATATACGGTCTCACCGTCGATAACTGCCGAAACCTTGCGGTCACTTCCGCCCGCATCAAAGCCAATGCGGCAACCATCGAGATGACGGCCTACAGGTGAAGACACATCATTTTCTGCGGGTGCATCTTCAATATTTTCCACATATACAACCTCAAAGGGTTTTTCGTATACACGAGCCATGAAGTTGAAATCAAACTCTCTTGCGCCGCCAACGCAGTAATCTGCCGCAATGCGCTCATAGATATATTTGGAACCGGCTATGTAAACCTTGAAGCCACCCTTTGCCCAGAGAAGAGTTTTGATGATTCTTTCTGCTATAGCATAGTTTTCTTCGTCATGACCTGTGTTTTCTTTGAATGTGTCGAGGTTATAAACAGCCATGAGACCGCCATTTCTTTCCACACAAATCACAACTTTTTGCGAGTCGGCTTTGGCAACTGCCGCCTTGTAGTCATTGATGACCTTGACCATAGGCATAAATTCAGGTTCGAGTTTTGCAATCATAATTATTCTCCTTCTTTGTATCTGATTTCGCCGCCGAGTATTGTCATAGAAACCGCAAATTTTTCGTCGGCAATGATTATATCTGCTCGTTTGCCCTCTTCAAGAGAGCCGATTTCGCTATCTTCACCCAGTGCCTTTGCAGGATTGAGTGAAGCACATGCAACAGCTTCATATATTTCAAGCTCTGAATTGTCATAGAGGTTGAACACTGCATCATTGAGATTGAGCACGCTGCCTGCAATGGTGCCGTCGGCCATGAGGCACTGTATGCCTTCTTTGTGTACCGGCTGACCGCCGAGAGTGTAGTCACCATCGGGCATGCCGCCTGCTCTGATGCAATCGGTGATGAGGCAGAGCTTGTCACCCTTGAGCTTGGCCACCATGTTGAAAATGCCTTTGTTCACATGGAAGGTGTCGGCAATGAGTTCTGTGCTGACTCTGGAATCAGACAAAGCCGCACCCACAACACCGGGACTGCGATGCGAAAGTGCAGTCATTGCATTGAAAAGATGAGTTGTGTGCCGCACCCCATTGGCTATACCCTCTGCCGCCTGCTCATAGGTGGCATCGGTATGGCCCATAGATATGAGCACATTGGTGTCAGCTTTAACCTCAGCAATGCACTCAGCTGCGCCATCCACCTCGGGAGCAACAGTAAAGAGCTTGACAATGTCGGCATTGGCTTTGATAAAATCCGCATCGGGGCGAAGAATGTGCTCCTCTGCCTGAGCACCTTTTTTCTTGGAGTTGATAAATGGACCCTCACTGTTCACACCAAGAATACGGGCACCATAGTATTCAGAGCTACCTTTGAGAGTGCGTGCACAATCAAAAGCTGCTTCGATTTCCGCTTTGGACACTGTCATGGTGGTGGGGCACCATGCAGTTACGCCGTTTTTGATGATGCCTTCTGCCATGAGGCGGATGCCATCAACATCACCATCGGAAACATCGGCACCAAGGAAGCCGTGGATATGCATGTCCACAAGGCCGGGCGAAACATATTTGCCGCCTGCATCGATGACCTCATAATCAGAAACATCTATATCGTTTATGTCTGCAAGTTTTTGAATTTTGCTATCGAATACAACTGCCAGATTGTCAGCCACTCTATCGGGCAAAATAACCTTGCCGTTAATTATACATTTCATAACATTACCCCTTTCCTATTAAATGTTATCACAACTTTACAAAAAATGCAACCGCTTTTTGCGATTTTCCGCAATTTTTTTAGAGAACAAAAACAAAAAAGGGATTGCAACAAGTCAGCAATCCCAACACTTTTAACGATTTTCAGTTTTGCAACCTATAGTTGACATTCTTTTGGAAGAAAGTCGAGGCTTTTGCGAAATTCGCTAAGCCTGGTTGCCTTTTTCAAAAGCTTTGCAGTCTTTTTTTCAAAAGGATAATTTTCGATGCAATACAGCCATATTTCCTTGAGCTTATGAAGCGTGTAGATGTCACTACCCAAAAGCGGAATGTATTTTTCAATGAGGGCGTCGGTAAATGCAAGAAGTTCATCGGTAACAAGAGGCTCACCGCCTTTTATTTCCCTGAAAATAGCAGGATTTGCCAAGGCTCCTCTGCCAAGCATTACCGAATCAAGGTTTTCAAACTGACTGCATACCGAATTAAACTGCTCTGCAGTGTTTATATTGCCATTGTAGCAAAGGGGCATTTTGCACTGCGCGACAGCTGTGGCAAACAAATCCATGTCGGGCATGCCTTTGTACATCTGAGCGCGGGTGCGTGGATGAATGATGAGCAGCTCCAGTGGAAAGCGATTGTATATTTCAAGCAGTCTTTTAAATTCATCACCCGAAGCAAAGCCGACTCGGGTTTTGACAGAAAGCTTGAAATCGGTGGTGGCAAAAACTTCTTCCAAAAATTTTTCTAAAGCCTCAGGCTCACGCAAAAATGCCGCGCCTCTCCCCTTTTTGCACACAGTGTTTGACGGGCACCCAAGGTTGAGATTGACCTCGTCATAGCCAAGAGGGCGGATTTTGTCGGCAAATTTAAAAAATGCCGACGCGGTGTTTGTGAGCACCTGAACTTTGAGATTAACTCCCGCATTGCGCTCGGGAGTGATATCGCGAATTGTTTTGAGCGAAAGCTTTTCATTGTCGGTGGGTGTGATGAAAGGGGCATAGTAGGCATCACAATGGCCGAAAATCTCAGCGTGGGTATTTCTGAAAGTATAGGTGGTTATGCCCTCAAGGGGTGCAAAATACAGTTTCATATCAGCCTCCGTCTGATGCTTTTGCCAAGCACGATTGCAGGAATTATTTTGACAACATCAAAACCAACAAATGGAACAACACACACTGCCAGAGATGATACAAAAGAAACTGATTGCACCATTGAAAACCAAAGTGCTCCTATGGCATATGTAAAAGCGAGAGATACAAAGGCGGCTAACCAAAGCACAAAAGCAGACCGCTTGCCTGCATTACCCACTAAGATTGCCACAATGATATATGACCATATAAAACCGCCTGTGGGGCCGAAAAGCACAGGTGCACCACTGCCAAAGCTTGCAAACACAGGAAGGCCTGCCGCGCCAAGGAGAATGTAGGAGACCACTGAGAAAGCCGCCAATCGTGCACCAATCACTACTGCCACAAGCACAATTGCAAACA
>JAFYUA010000309.1 GCA_017549745.1 Clostridia bacterium
ACCAGATAGTCAGTAACATTATTGTGACGAGCAGTAAGCACAACTTTATTGTTGAAATATTCAATAAATTCATATGCACTGTTAACCTCTCCTGCCTTGCCTTTGAGAGCTGCAATGAGTATTTCTTCCTGTGCGGCGGTTAAATAATCTTCTTTTGCAAATTCGCCCTGATTGGTGTAAATATCCCATGAATCAGATTCCTTTATTCCATAAGAGGTCAGAAGCTCAAGGCTCTTTGTTAAAGCCGCGCTGTCTGAATGCTTCACCTGTATAAGAGCTGCAATCTCTCTTGAAGATGTGACGATGTCGCCAAAATTTGCAAAACCGCCTGTTTTATTTTCTTTATATGTAAAAAGTCTGTTCCAAAACTCAGTTTTTTCGCTTTCATTCAGTGGGTCGATTGTATCAGTAATTATGCCGTTTAAGAAAGCATAATCCATAATAGAGTCATAAAACATGCCATCAGATGAGGCATTGATATCGTCAAGTGTGGCACGGCTGTGATAGAAAAACTCGCCGTTTGTGTACACTCTTACTTCAGGCTCGGCAGACAGATTAGCTATTTTGAACTCAAAGCTGCCGTCTTTGTTGTCTGCCTGATTGAAATATGCAAGGTAATTTAAAATGTCAATATCTCCTGCAGAGGATACATCTGCCCATGCTTTGCCTTGTTTGAGAACCTCTACAGTAAGCGGTTTGTTGCCACTCCATGTGCCTTTGACAACCCAGTTTGTGCCCTCTTTGGTCACGGAGCTTATCAGAAGGCTCTGCGCCATAGCACTCAGGCTTGTGCTGAATATTAAAAAGATTGATAATAAAACTGTGATAAATTTTTTCATAGTGTACCTCCTGACTATGATCTGACAATTAAGGCCGATAAGAATAATTGAAGCGCTCCTTATCGGCCGTAATTAATCGTAATCAGTTTGTTAATTATTTATATGCTGCTGCATAAGGTGTCATAGAGTCAAAATCTGACCAAACAAAGCCTTTGACTTTTTTGCCGTTTGTGTCGCCAAGAATTTCAGCAAAATCATAGCTTAAGGTTTCGCCGTTTCTGTCATCTGCTGTGATGGTAGCTACTTTAACTTTTTCAATCATTGTTTCACCTGCATCATACACAGCTACGATAAGCTTGAGTGTTTTGCCATTAGCATAGTAGCTTGTCACATTTGTGGAAAGCACTGTGCCGTTTAAAACGGGTTGTGTTGCAGTGATGGCAACCTTGGAGGTTGTGAATGTAACAGCTTCTGCTTCATCGGCAGATACAGTTCCCAAGATATCTTTTACGCCCGATAATCCAACTGTGTATTCTGTGCCGAGTTCCAATCCTTTTAATGTAACAAGCACCTTGTTACCCTTTGATGTAATGGAATATGCATCTTTTGAAAGAGTTTCGTTATTTAATGTAACTGTTGCATTTGCAAGTTCAGCCTGATGGATGGTTCTGTCATAGGTGAAAACTGCTGTTTCGTCTAAATCAGCACAATCTGTGTCACCGCTTAATACTTCGCTTGAAACGAACACAGGTCCGTTTGTGTCGAGAACAGTTGTTTCAAAATCATCAAAGTAAGCAACAGAAGATGCACCATTACCAACACAATTTCGGAAAGCAAAGCGAGTGGGCAAGCCTGCAAGCCTACCATCTGAGCCAACAACCTGTGTGCCATCTTCATTTGTGAGAACTGCTGTAAGGGTTGATGTGGACGGATTGTACACAGCTTCTACCTCATACATAGCAGCAGAATTGCAAGTGCCAAGTGCATCTTCAACCTTTATAGTACCATTGCTGGCTCCAATGTCACCAAAAAGATATGGTATGTTGTTATAATTATTAACTATGAAAATTTCTTTGTTAGAATTGCCAGCGGCTTGAAGACTTGCACCGATAGCACTGCCAGCAGCATCACCACCGAATTTGAATTTAAACACATAGTTTGTGTTCAGAGCGGCTTTAGAGGTGGTGACAGAAGAGAGAGATTTAGCCATATTTGCGTTTGTAGCGGCAGTTGCATTAGTGCCCTTAATCATAAGCATTTTATTGCCGTCGGGAGCAGTATAGCAGGCTTTTTCCATATAGTCTTTGCCAGTGATGTTTGTCTGAGTCCATGAATCAATGCCACCTGAAAAATCTTCGGCGGGCATAACCTGCGGAACAACATCGGCATAGTTCTGATAGTAGTTGTCAATAAGCACGGTAGAACCATTGCCGTCATAAATACCTGCGCCCAAACGGAGTGTATCGGTTTTGCCATTGAGCATGCCACTATCGCCATTTGCAAACACATCATATGTAGTAAAAGCTGAAGCAGACTTTGCTTTATACTTTAGCTGACCATAACCCATGGGAATATTGAAAGACATTTCAATATTGTACCATGTGTCGATACTAAGGCCAGTAGCTACCTGTACACCAAGGAAGTTTATTTTTCCATCTTTAATTACAAGAACATTGTAATCTTTCGAATCTTTGAAGATAAACTGGAACTTTGCATTGGTGTTGTTGACATTAAAGTCAAATTTGACCTTGAGTTCCTGAGGTTTCAGTTTAGTTTGATACTGACTCAGGAAATCTATATACACATTTGAGCCATCTGAGGGATTTCTGGTGATTGCCAAAGCTGCGTCACCAGTTCCATTAGCTCCGCTGTTTGCGGCAAGCTCTACAGAGCCTTTACCAGTGTTACCCGGTGTACCATAGTCAGATACAGTTTGTGATTCGGAAAATGTCCACACAGTGTCAGAGATGGTATCTTTTGACGTTGCAGCTGCAAATGCCGAGGGTGTGAGTGTGGCTAAAAGTGCGACACACAACAAGATTGAAAATAATTTTTTCATTTTTTAAAACTCCTTTTATTTATTTTTATATAATTAATTAAATTATATTTGAAATTAATGATTACCACTCGCCAAAGCTTTCTTTTTGCGGGTGAGTGCTTCAAAATAAAAATAGTCACCAACCACAGATGAAAGCCTGGATTGACCGGGTCTGAACTTGAAACCATATGAATAGCCAAGAAGACCATCGGAACGATTCAGCGGATTGAGAGATGCGTGA
>JAFYUA010000310.1 GCA_017549745.1 Clostridia bacterium
CAACATGACAGTCACCGAAATCAAAAGACTCTCTGCGATTGAAGATGGCAGCTATTCACCCTTTGACGATGTAACACTTGTTGCTCCCACCGAGTTTGGCACCCGTGACAGACTGTGGGGAGCAAGTCTTGGTTCCCTTGTTCACTACTGCATGGAAAAGCTCGATTTTTCACGCATAGATTCTCACTCTGATATCACAGAACAGCTCTATTCTCTCAGGCAAAAAAGTCTGATTTCAGACGCAGAACTTCAAGCCATCGACACCTCGGCTATTCTTGGATTTGTCCAATCAGACATCGGCTCTCGTATGAAAGCGCATTCTTCCACCTTGCAAAAAGAGTATTCATTCAAATATCTTGCCGATGCATCGCTCATTTTCAACACCCAAAGTGATGACAAGATAGTTGTGCAGGGCACTGTTGACGCTTTTTTTGAAGATGATGACGGCTATCTCGTTATTGTGGACTATAAGACCGACAAGGTCCCATCAGACGGCTCAGGTGTTATAGCCGAGCGCTATCGTACTCAGCTTGACTATTATGCCCATGCGCTCGAAGCAGTGTCTGGCAAAAAGGTTAAAGAAAAGCTCCTGTATCTTTTTGACACAGGAGAGACAATAAGCATGATTTCATAAAAAACGAGCAACTTATGTTGCTCGTTTTTTGTCAGTTTTCGTCAGGAATGATAGGGTAGAGCTGAATTGTGTTTCCACCGTCTACAGTCAGCTCTGCTCCTGTAGTGTTCTTTGAAAGCTCACTGCCAAAATAATATACAGCATTGGCAATGTCTTCAAAATCAGCTATATCGCCTATTGGTGTGCAAGCAGACGGAGCTTTCTGGATATTACCCACATTGTTTTGCCATCTGTCAGTTTTTATCATACCGGGCAGAACTGCATTAACCCTGATGTTATACTTTCCAAGTTCTAATGCAAGAGCACGCATCAGACCAAGCGCGCCGCTTTTTGATGCACTGTAGGAAATTCTGTTTGGAATGCAGCGATAAGCAGTGTTGGAATTTATAAAAACAATGCTTCCGTCGCCTTTTTTTATCATTTGCTTTGCAGCAAGGCGGCAAAGAAGAAAATTCCAACCGATATTCACATTTATCACATCCATAAAATCTTCAACCGAAACGGAAAAAATCTCCTGATTGATGCCCAAATTTGCCGCATTAAGAACAAGACAATCGAGCAGATAGCCTGAGTTTTCTATGTCGTCAAACACCTTTTTCAGATTATCCTCGCACAAAGACCCTTCCATTTCATAACCTTTTGAAACCACATTATATTTTTGAGAGATTTTTTGTGCGGCATCTTCTGCGTCTTTTAAATAGCGGCTGGTAACAAAAACAGCATAATTTTCTTTGGCGAATTTTTCGGCAATACCAAAACCTGTGTTAACTGCTGCACCTGTAATTAATACACATTTTTTCATTGCTCTTTTTCCTTCCTAAAAATAGAATTCTGTCTTTGCAGGGCGGATATCTGTGAGCGCACCTGTGTAGTGCCTGAGAGTGTGGGGAGAATAGGGGTGCTCAAGGCACTTTTGTTCATCAATCTCAATTCCAAGGCCTGGTTTATCGGGTATTGTTATGTAACCGTCTTTATATTCAAGGCTTTCGTTTGTCACATCTTTTCTCCATGTCACGTCCGAATACATAATTTCAAGTATTTCAAAATTAGGCAGTGTTGCAGCCAGCTGCAAAGTTGCCGCATTTGCCACGGGGCCCGATGGGTTGTGCGGAGCAAATGCAATGTATCTGCATTCTGCTCCGGCGGCTATCTTCTTTAATTCCATAATTCCGCCTGCATGTGAAATATCGGGCTGAATATAGTCTGCTGCCATAAGGTCAAACATCTTTGCGTAGTCCCATCTTGTGTACAAACGCTCGCCTGCAGAAATCGCAACAGGCGATTTGTCTTTCACAGCCTTTAGCGCATCAAGATTATCAGGCGGAACAGGCTCTCAAAGAGCATTGGTTTGAATTGCTCAAGTTCTTTGGCAATTTTTGTGGCAGTGGGAATATTAAATCTTCCGTGGCCTTCAATCAAAAGGTCTACTTCATCGCCAACCGCATCGCGTACAGCCGCAACACATCTCAAGGCCTTATCAAGCTCCTTGTTGGATATGTTCAGATAGCTTTTGCCAAATGGGTCCCACTTCATTGCAGTTATTCCTCTTTGGACTGCAGTTTTTGCCTTTTCGCCAAATTCATCAGGCTCTTTTGCGCCTGCGAACCAGCCGTTCACATATATTCTCACTTTTTCATTAGCTTTACCGCCAAGCAATTGATACACAGGCACATTGAGGCTTTTGCCCAAAATATCCCAAAGTGCAGTTTCAACGGCTGAAAGAGCCGACATAAGCACTGCTCCTCCGCGCCAATAAGCATCGCGGTAGATTGCGTGCCAGTGCTTTTCAATATCGAGTGGATTTTTCCCCACAAGATATTCTTTGATATGCTCTACTGCGCCGATAAGCGCTTTTTCTTTGTATTCCAAAGTTGCTTCGCCAACTCCGTCAATACCTTCGTCGGTATACACTTTCACAAACACCCAGTTTGTTCTGAAACAATCAACGGCAAATGTTTTTATATCAGTAACTTTCACTTTTCTGTCTCCTTACAGCATAATCTGCTCATAAATTTTGGGAATAACTTTGTTTTGGGGCAAAAATTTATTCATGTCAATATCATCAAATAATCCGCAGTGCAGCGGAACTACCTTTTGGGGTTTTATCTTTTCGCAGAATCGGGCGGCGTCGGTCATGTTCATATTGTTTCCGACTCCGTTCACAGGCAGAAAGAGCACGTCAATCTTAGAGGGGATATCTTCAAAGATTTCGGTGTTGTATAGAGTATCTCCCGTTATATAGTAGCGTTTTTCGCCGTCTTCTATTATCACACCTATGGGGTGTTCATCGGTGTGTTCTGCTCTCACTGCCTTAAAGCGTATGCCGGAATAAGTAAGCTCTGTATGGCGGTTAAAGCGTATGTAGTTGTGCGCCCCGCCAAACTTTCTTATTTCTTGCCATGCTGCTTGCGGAGCCAGCACAAGCACACTTGTGTCAGCTTTGAGATAGTGGCATAGTGTATCGGGGTCGGTGTGGTCAAGATGATTGTGTGTGCATATAATCACATCAGGAGTTATATGCAAAAATTTTTCGTCCACATCAATTCTGCGTTTGTTTTGAGGATTGATTTTGCTTACACTGTCAGATAAGTAGGGGTCTACAAGAATCGTTATCCCATCTTTTTCGAGCATCAATCCTGCTTGTCCGAGCCATGTGATTTTCATTGCTCTACCTCTTCCTTTTTATTCAAAATCTCCGCACATAATCATCATAGGATAATCCTTGATGGGCAGATGTTTTATTCTGTAGATTCCATATTCGTCTTTTTCATACATGTCTTTTGGCATTTCATAAATGCCTCCATCCATCAAATCAACAATTTTGGGAGTGTTTTCAAAGCAAGCTATTTCAAGTGACATTGTTGATTCAAAGTCAGTGGTCATAATGTTGGTAGGAGCCCAGTAAACAAAAGCATAAGAGCCGTTGCCTTTTTTGAATCCCTGATATTTTACATCAGTAAGCTTCACATCATTTTCAAAAATCCTTGGTGAAAATTCAGGATGCATAATCACAGGAACATCATATAATGACACATCTTCACAAAAAAGTGAAGCAATAACCTGAAGCGCTCTGTATGAAAGCTTTGGAGTATAGTTGCCTGTGGCGTGACCATTTTCGTCAAAATCAACTCCGAGAACACCAAAGTATGCAAAATCTTTGTAACTGTCGGGGTTATCAACAGTTCCGTTAAGCGCTTCAAACATATCCATGCAAGAAAAATATGATGTGAATTTCACATTGGCCGATAAATCTGCTATGGCATGTCTTAAAAGCTGCTTTGCCTGCTTTGGCTGAGTCCATGCACCTGTAAATAAAGCGCCGTTGCCACCGCTTCTTGATTGTGAACCCGATTCTCCCTGCACTATTTCAAGCTCTTTTCCGTATAGAGAAGCAAGGCTTCTGTAGGAAGCTACAGTCTGGCAAACCAATGATTCATCGGCAGTATATTCATGAAATGAAATTGCATCGAGATTATCTGCCAAGCCTGCTTTCAAAGCTTCGCTGACATATGTAAGCTGTTTGCTGCACAGAACTCCGCCAATGACATATGCATTTTTGTTAACTTCTTTGATATAGCGTGATGTTTTTGAAGTGAACTCACCAAGTTCTGTAGCATTTGCGCCTGTTTTCCAGCAGAGGAAACTGTCGGGTTCATTCCATATTTCAAAGGTATCTATTCGTCCCTCATAGTGCTTCACTGTTGCTCTGACATAATTTTCCCATGCTTTTTCAGCCTCGGGGGTATTTATGGGAGGTACACCCACGCCGCCAAAGGTTTTTGCTGCAAGCTCAGAATATAATCCGTTTCCGTAGCAAAGGCACAACCATGGTTTTAAGCCATATTCTATAAGAGAATCCACTATCGGGTCAAGCCAGGAAAAATCATAAACTCCTTTTTCCTTTTCTGTTTTTGCCCATCCCGATTGTATGCGTGCCCATTTAACACCAAGTGCTGATATTTTATCATAACATTTTGATGGGTCAAATGCATCGCGGTCAAGCTTTTCAAATCCCAGACCAATTTTAGAAAACTTAATGTCTTTTGAATTTTTGGGAGAAATTTCCCCTATCTTTATCAAGCGCTCCATCTTCTACCTCCAAA
>JAFYUA010000311.1 GCA_017549745.1 Clostridia bacterium
CCATGTGACAATGCCCCAAAGCTTTTATGAACCATATGAAAAACATATAGAGTTTATGTTTGACGCTTTTTATGACATTGTCAATTGTGAATTTTCAAAATATATCACTGCCATTGCTCATCCTTTTTGTGCTGTTGCCTGTCCTTATGACCGAAACATACTCAACAGAATGATAAGCGATGATGACTACAAAAGAGCCTTTGATGCAGCTGCAAACAAAGATATTGCGTTTGAAATTAATGTGTGGCAAGTGAGCGCTGAAAATCTGCAAAGCTTAGATATTCTGGCAGAAGACATTCGCATGGCAAAGCTTGCAAAGGAATGTGGCTGCAAGCTTATATTTGGCAGTGATGCTCATATCATATCAGAACACCAATATTACAATAATGCCGATAAAATAGCCGAAGTTTTGGGTTTGACGCAAGATGATATTGCAGAAATTGCAAGATGAAATAGAGTTATGGAAAAATATTGAAGAAATCAAGGAAAAAGAATACATTATGCCGAAGTATAATGTTGCTTGCCATTGACTGATAAATTGAGAGAGAAGCGAAAATCAAACGACAGGAGAAATGACAAATGCTGCACAAAATTCGTTTTGTAACAGATGGAATAACCCAAAAGGAACTCAACACGCTCACCTTTGCCGCCAAAGAGCTTCAAAGATATCTTGGTGAAGTATCTGATGAGGTTTTTTCAATTATTCCCACATCAGACTATAATCCCCAAGAAAATGCTCTTTATCTGGGCATAAATCTTTCTGACAAGATTTTAAGTGTTGACGATAAGAGTCTTGATGATGCAATACTTATTGACACCAATCGCCTCACTGGGCTTATCACAGGCACAAATGCATGCTCAGTGCTTATAGCTGCCTACAGATTTTTGAAAGAGCTTGGCTTTGCTTTTCTGCATCCGGGCAAAAATGGCGAATACTATCCCGAGGTGATCGAAAGCAAGAAAGTGTATGTTTGCGAAAAGGCATCATACAGACACAGAGGCATATGCATAGAAGGCTCTGTGTATCAGAAATATCTCACAGATATTATCGATTGGATTCCCAAAGCATCAATGAATGGTTATTTTGTTCAGTTCCAGCTTCCAAGAGTGTTTTTTGACCGATTTTATATGGGTGAAAGTCCCTACAGAGGCAAAACAAAGCTCTCTGATGATGACATTCGCTCTTTTGTAAGCCTTGCCGAAGATGAAATCGAAAAAAGAAGCCTGCAATATCACGGAGTGGGTCATGGCTGGACAACTCAAGCCTTTGGCATAGACGGCAGTTCTTGGTCTGAGCATGATGAGCCGGAGGAAGAGTATAGGGATGTTTTAGCCGAGATAAATGGCAAGCGTCGTTTGTGGCAAGGCGTGCCTCTAAACACAAATCTTTGTTATTCAAAGGCGAAAGCACGTGACAGAGTCACCGACAACATCGTGAAATATTGCAAAGAACATGACAATGTCACCTATCTTCATTTCTGGCTTGCTGATGGCTTCAATAATAATTGCGAATGTGATAATTGCCGCGAAAAAAGAACCTCAGACTATTATGTTATGATGCTCAATGAGCTTGATGCAAAGCTCGAAGCAGAGGGGCTTGACACAAAAATCGTCTTTCTTGTATATGTTGACCTTTTATGGAAGCCTCTTTATGAGCGCTTTAAAAACGGCAAGCGTTTTGTGCTCATGTTTGCACCCATTTGTCGCTCATACACCACATCATTCAGCATGACACATAGTGGTGAGATGAAACCCTATGAGCTTAATAAGTTGGATTTTCCAACAGATGTTGCCGACAATCTTGCATATCTCAAAGACTGGCAAAAGGATTTCGAATGCGACAGTTTTGATTTTGACTATCATTTTATGTGGGATCATTATTATGATTTTGCTCAATATCATCATGCTCATGTGGTATATGAAGACATAAAAAACCTTTCGCAGGTAGGACTCAACGGCTTCATTAGTTGCCAGATTCAAAGAGCATTTCTGCCTACCTCACTCAACATGAATGTGCTGGCAAATACTTTGTGGAACAAGAATTTGTCTTTTGAAGAGATTTCTGACACGATACTGTCCACGGAATTCGGCGATAGATATCCTCTCGTTCAAAATTATCTTGAACAGTTGTCAGAACACGATTGTGCCGAAGCTATCAGAGGCGAAAAAGCAGTGGCAACACAAGAAATGGTCAAAAATCTCACACTCTCTGTTGAGATAATAAAGGATTTTGAGCCTGTGATAAAAGCCGAGATTTTTTCTGCCAAAAACGAGCAAATTCTTTGGGCGTGGCAAAAGCTTGAGTTTCATGCTAAGTTATACAGTGCAATGCTCGATGTGTATATCAAAATTGCAAAAGGCGAAGATGTCAATGATTGTGACAAGGTGAAGGACATAGCATTCAAAAGTGAAATGCGTTTCAAAGATGAGTTTGATGCAATGCATTTCATCGACACCTTTGAAACCAGAACTATCCCCAAGCTTTGCGGTCGTTTTGAGGGAGTGTAAAAATTTATATGACAGGAACTGTGCAAAAAACAGTTTCTGTTTTTTTTATTGCCAATTTATTCTTTTGGTGGTATAATAAATAGGTAATTTATCCCGAAAGGAACACACGCAATGTTTAAACTCATAAAAAAATACGGCAATGCCCGAAGAGGCACATTCACCACCGTGCATGGTGAGATTCAGACCCCTGTGTTTATGAATGTGGGCACAATTGCCGCCATTAAGGGTGCAGTCTCCACCATGGACCTCAAAGAAATCGGCTGTCAGGTTGAGCTTTCCAACACCTACCACCTCCATGTGCGCCCCGGTGACAAGCTCATCAAGGAGCTTGGCGGACTTCACAAATTCATGAACTGGGACCGCCCCATTCTCACCGACAGCGGCGGGTTTCAGGTGTTCTCGCTTGCGGGGCTTCGCAAGATAACCGAGGAGGGAGTCAATTTTAATTCGCACATAGACGGCCGCAAGATTTTCATGGGTCCTGAGGAAAGCATGCAGATTCAATCTAACCTTGCATCTACCATAGCCATGGCTTTTGATGAATGTGTGGCTCTGCCTGCCGAGTATGAATATGCCAAGAAATCTCACGAGCGCACTATCCGCTGGCTTGAACGCTGCAAAATCGAGATGGACAGGCTCAATTCTTTGCCTGACACCATCAACCCTCATCAGATGCTTTTTGGCATCAATCAGGGTGCCACATTTGATGACCTTCGCATAGAAAACATGAAGACCATAGCAGGCTTTGACCTTGATGGCTACGCCATAGGCGGACTTGCAGTAGGGGAGACTCATGAGGAAATGTATCATATCCTCGATGTCACTTTGCCTTTTGCTCCTGAAAACAAGCCCCGCTATCTCATGGGTGTGGGCACTCCCATCAACATTTTGGAGGCGGTAGACAGAGGCATCGACTTTTTCGATTGCGTAATGCCAAGCCGCAACGCCCGCCATTGCCACCTCTTCACCTCAGAGGGGCAGATGAACCTCAAAAATGAAAAGTTTGAGCGAGACACCCGTCCCATCGATGTCAATTGCTCATGCCCTGCATGCCGCAATTATTCAAGGGCATATATCCGCCATCTGTTCAAAGCCAAAGAGATGCTTGCAATGAGGCTTTGCGTGCTTCACAACCTGTATTTCTATAATAATCTCATGGCAGAAATCCGCGATGCAATAGAGCGCGATGCATACAAATCATTCAAAGAGGAAAAAATTGAAATATATTCCAAACGAGTATAAAAAGGTGTTGCAATTTTCGGTGCCATGGTGTATAATTATAATATTAATTTTAATCTGGAGGTAGTTTAATGAACTTTTTTGAACTCACAGCCTATGCAGCACCCCAAGCTGCTCAGCCTCAGACTGCAGGCTCCATGATCAGTATGTTTCTTCCATTCATCATTATCATAGGTGTTATGTACTTCCTTATGATAAGACCTCAGAAGAAAAAAGAAAAACTCAAACAGGAAATGCTCTCTCAGCTCATTGTGGGTGACAAAATCCTCACAATCGGCGGCATTCACGGTAAGATTGTTTCCATCAAAGGTGACAACCTCATCATCGAGACAGGCAAGCCCTCTGAGCCCTCAACTCTCAAAATTGCGCGTTGGGCAATCAGCGAGGTTACCAAACCCGGTGATGAAAACGC
>JAFYUA010000312.1 GCA_017549745.1 Clostridia bacterium
ATTTTAGTCAATCCCAATCAGGGCATAGCAGTAGGCATGGCAAACAACATCTGTAGCTTCAACCTCACCGAAGTGTGCAAGACAACAATCGCCTACCTCAAAAACCCCAAATGTGATATTTCCAAAACTCTTCTTGCACCCGATTTTTCCACAGGTGCTCAGCTTTTGTATGACAAAGATGCTCTCGACCAGATATATCAATCAGGCAGAGGCAGTGTGAAGCTGCGCTCCAAATATCGTCATGACAAAAAGAACAGTGTCATCGAAATCTTTGAGATTCCATACACAACCACTGCCGAGGCTATCATTGACAAGATAATCGACCTTATCAAGGCAGGCAAAGTCAAGGAAATCACCGACCTTCGTGACGAAACCGACAAAAACGGTCTCAAAATCACTCTCGACATCAAAAAGAGCACCGATGTTACCAAGCTCATGAGTAAGCTCTTTAAGATGACGCCCCTGGAGGATAGCTTCAGCTGCAATTTCAACATTCTCATAGGCACTTCGCCCAAGGTTATGGGCATTGCCGAGATTCTTGCCAACTGGACAGAGTTTCGCATGGGCTGCCTCAAGCGCAAAATCAAATATGACATCAACAAGCTGACTCACAGGCTTCATCTTCTCGAGGGTCTCAAAAAGATTCTTTTAAACATCGACAAAGCCATTAAGATAATCCGCGACACCGAAAAAGATGACGATGTTGTTCCCAACCTCATGAAAGGCTTTGACATCGACGAAATTCAGGCAGATTTCATTGCCGACATCAAGCTTCGCAATCTCAACAAGGAGCACATTCTCAAAAGACTGCAGGATGTTGATGACTTAAATGACGAGCTTGATCGCCTAGATGCCATTGTCAAAGATGACGGCGAAATCAAAAAGATTATAATAGACGAGCTCAAAGAAATATCAAAAAAATACGGTCAGGAACGAAAGACAGAGATTGTCTATGAAGATGAGGCTGTTGAATTTGACGAAGCAGACACCATTGAAGATTATAACCTTAGAGTATTTCTCACCTCGGGCAACTACCTCAAAAAAATCAGCCATGTGTCACTTCGCTCAAGCGGAGCTCACAAGCTCAAAGAAGATGACTACATGGTTTGCGAGTGGGATGCCACCAATAAATCCGACCTCGTTCTCATAAGTGACAAGCAAAACGCCTACAAGATAAAAATGCATGAGATTGCCGACTGCAAAGCCAGCGAGCTCGGTCACTATATTCCCAACATCATCGAGATGGAGCCCGACGAAAAGATACTTTATATTATCCCCACCATTGACTATAGCGGCGATTTGCTCTATGTGTTTGAAAACGGCAAGGGCGCCAGGGTTTCAATGAAATGCTACGAAACCAAGACCAACCGCAAAAAGCTCATCAATGCCTACTATGGCAAATCAAAGCTTGTGGGCATCAAATTCCTTGCACAAGATGAAGACATTGTAATATACAGCTCTCTTGACAAGATTGTCATTTTCAATTCATCACTCATGCAGACCAAGACCACCCGCGACACAATGGGCGTGGCTCTCATGAACATGAAAAAGAAAAGCACTCTTGCAAGAGTGGAATTTTTGCGCGATGTTGAGTTTGCTGACCCTGGTTACTACACTGCCAAAAACATCCCCGCCACCGGCTATTATCTCAAAGATGATGACCGCGAGGATACACAATTGAGTCTTTTTTAAGATGAAAATTAAAACCATCTGAAAGCAACTTTAGAGTTGTTCTCAGATGGTTTTTTGTGTTTTTATTTGTGAACATCACTGTTGAGTTTTAAAACTTTTTTGTAATCCATAGGTGTTATGCCTTTTATTCGCTTGAAAACTCTCGAAAAATAATATTGATTGTTAAATTTCAGCATGTTTGAAATGTGTGACATGCTGTGATTTTCTTCTTCAATAAGACGACAGGCTTCAGCTATTTTGATGGTGTTGAAATATGTCATGATTGATACGCCTTCTGCTTTTTTGAAGCTGGAACACAGAAATGTTTTGCTGTAGCTGAACTTGTCACAGATATCATCAAGTGTTACCGATTCATAAATGTTGTTTGCAAGATATTCCGCTATTTCGTGATGAATACTGTTGTAGAAGTCCTCTTTTGATGAAAATAAGCCGTTTGGATTTTGGCGGTTTTCCTCTCTCAAAATATTTATGAGCAAAGATTCCAGATGTATTTTATACATTTGCGGTCCGCCAATAGGGCGGCTGTGGGCAGGAAGCATCGTATACATTTTCTCTTTGTCTGTTCGTTTAAAGCTTTCCTTTGCTTCGGTTATTATATTTTTCATAATCTGTCTTGATATGTCAGACAGAGTGCCCCTGTATCCTTTGAAAAACTCCATGGCACTTGATGAACACTTGAATGATATAAAATAAGCACTCACCTTCACATCGGGCATGGCATTTCTTGTTTTGCTGAATTCTCCCGGCTTGTGAAAAAGAATATCATTGGCAGTGAGCAGAGTTGGGGTTTCATCGCAAAACTCAAACACGCTCCCTTTTTCTATGTAAACAATTTCCCAAAAGTCATGGCGATTCCCTACATCAGGTATACTGAGGGTGTCATTTTTGTGCAAAAAATATACATTTTGCTTGATGTTTATTATATTTTCAAGAGTCTGATCAATATAATGAGCCACAAAATCACCCCTTTTTCAGCATTGTTTTTGTTTATTATATCATGCTCATGCATTGCGGTCAAGAGTTATAATGCAACGCTTAGTTTGTTCTGATGTGCAATTTTGGTTCCTAAAGCAATGTTTGGTGAAGTAAAATTGTCATTTTATACAAAAAAAGCCAAAAAATATTAAATGGCAAAACTTGCGAGTGAAATAAAGTGTATTTTTTGAGTTTTAAAGTGCATTGATATTCAATATGGCTAAAGATATAATAATATTGTAGTTTTGATATGCTGTGTATATGACAGGAGAGATAATATGAATAGATTTATTACTTTGTTGACAATTGTTTGCATGGCTTGCAGTTGTGTGTCCTATGCTTCTGATATCGACCAAGAAGTTAGTACAGAGCTTATTTATTCAGAAAACTTTGAGACTTCATCTTTGGGAGAAGCACCTTCTACCGGCAAGGTGACTCCAAAGGGCAATGTGTTGTCGGTTCAGCCGCAGGCAAACACCTCAAACAAATGGTTGGAATATAAAGTGACAAGCACTGATGACATGTATTTCCAATATGACGTGTTTTCAGCAGAGAAAAATTTTATTGCAGAATTTGACATAAACATTCAAAAAGGCGGAAACGGAGAATTTCTCATCTGCTTCAAAGATTCCAACAACAAAGAAATCAAGATTGTGTATATAGACTCATCCGGCACACTATGCACACCAAACGGCACTGCCATATCACACCTTATAGAAGGGAAGACATATAAGCTTTGCATTGTTCTTTCCCTTGAATCGGGCACAGCCGATGTGTATATTGATCATCGCAAAAAGGCCGATGCAATTCCGGTTTCGGCAAGCTTTGACGGAATAAGCCTGATTCGTTTTCATCTTTTGAAGCTTTCGTCATCAAGTGACATTCTGCCTCTTGTGTATATGGACAATTTTTGCGCTTATGATATGCCAAAGCCGCTTTTTAAATATGAACAGGAAGGTGTAAAGGTGAAGGTTGTGTCTGACAATATTCCTGCATCAGGTATAGCCGATGAAAGCACTATGAAGCAATATATGCAAAACACAGTGGTGCTATATGTAAATCAAAACACATATGCCATAGATGGCGAGGTTTTGCCTATTGACGAGGCAAACCCTGATGTTTGTGTTTATGTGGAAAACGGACTTTCTTTTGTGCCTGTAAGGTTTGTGTGTGAATCAATCGACGGAACAAAAAAGGTAAGCTTTGATGCCAAGTCGCGCAGCGCAATCATTTCGGACGATGAGCACACAATAGTTTTTACAGAAGGTGAGAGCTTTTACACCATAGACGGAAAGACTATGCCACTTGATGCGGCACCGAGCATCTCAAACGGGCGAATGTTTGTCCCTGTCAGAGCTTTTTCCGAAGGCTTTGGCAAAAAGGTAACCTATGATAAAAGCGGCATGATTATCATTGCCGACAGAGAAAACTTTTTCAATTTCAGCGATGATTTGCACATTTTCCGCAAGCTTGCCTACGATATGGTGTTCAAAACTCCTGATGCCGATTGGATGATTAACACTCTCAAGAGTAATTATCCCCAATTTGGGCATCCGAGAATATTTGTCAACAATGCAAAGCTTGAAAGCATAAAAAACGGTATAGCTTCAAATGAGACTATGGAAAAGTGGTATGCAGATGTAATAAAAGATGCTGACCGTATGCTCGATGCGGAGCTGTTGAAGTATGAAATTTCCGATGGAGTCAGATTGCTCTCTGTGTCCAGAGCTGCAAGAGAAAGAATACAAACTCTTTCATTTGCATTCCTCATTTCGGGAGATGATAAGTATGCCAAGAGAGCATATGATGAGCTCGACAATGTGTGCTCTTTCAAGGATTGGAATCCTTCTCACTTCCTCGACACTGCCGAAATGACTGAAGCCGTAGCTGTGGGCTATGACTGGCTGTACAACTTTATGACCGCAGAGCAACGCAAAAAAATAAGCCATGCCATATGCACTCTCGGCCTGGAGCCTGCATTGGAGGATTATACCGACGCGGTC
>JAFYUA010000036.1 GCA_017549745.1 Clostridia bacterium
AGTGAAGCCTTCTTTATTTTCGACAAGAATTGAAATCATCGAATTATTCTTTGAATATGCCTTACCATATACTCTGTTGTCCTGAATAAGATTGCCAAAGCCAAGGTCGGTGGTTTTGGCTGTATAATTAAAAGCCTTTCTGACTGCAAGGATATGATTGTCTGTTCTTGCATTGTATGCCAAAACATCACCGGGAACAATCTTCGGATCTTCGAAAGTAGCACTTGCATCAATCTGTTTGAGAACGGATATGTCGGATATAAAATATTTTGTGTATTGATTTTTGTAAAAAAGTCTGAGTGAAATTCCCTCGGTGCCATCAGCATCCCTCCATCTGGTCACTGAGTTTACAAGAGCATATGGTGAAGTTTCAGGATTTATGTCACTGCTGATAGCCGACGAAATGAAAACGGCTTGTGCCTCACCGCAATCGTTTACGTTGTATATTTTTACATCTGAGGGAGTATAGCTTGTGTTTGTAACAAAATAAGAAGTGTCGACCAAAGCAAATCTTTCTTCGTCATCAAGAGCTTCGTCGGGAGATATTACAAATATTTTTGCATCTTTGATGCCACAAGTACCCAAAAACATTTTTGTTCCTGTTATATACCAAAGAGCTGAACCTACCGCAGGAGCTATAAATTCTGTTGTTTTGTCTTCGATTGGCAAATTGTCAGAAATTGTACCTGTACGGTCAGGTGTATCGACAAAGTTTATTTCTCCTTTTGCATTAAGCTTGAAAGAAATAAGCCCTGAAAACAAAGCAGAGTTTGATGTGTAATATGAATAAAAGTCTGATGCATTTTTTGAATTGCCGTCATATGTAATTTTGTCGGCAATTTCATAGACCTCCACACTGCCTGTACTTGCAAAGATTTTGAAAGTGTATGCAGTATCAAGCCCCGTTGACTCTTTTGCTGCAATCACATAACCCCAAAGTTCATTGGTGACATCTCCCTTTTCTGCTACAGCAAGAATACCGTCGGCAGTAAGAACAAAGGTAGCTGTTTGACCGATTGCAACATTGGCAAGGTAGTTATCATTAAAATATTTTCCGTATTCATAGGCTATACCATCTATATAAAGCTTGTTGTTGGCGGTGTCAAGTTCTTCGACTGTACCGGTAAACTTTGTGTCAGCTACAATTTCTATGCGTACAAGGTCTTTGTTTGCAGATTCATATATCTGTAGCAGATTGCCCGGGGCAATGTCGGAAGACGTGGCTTTGATTCCGCTTTTTTCAAACAGATAATAATAGCTGTTGTTGTCAAACCTGAGAATAGAGTTATCTTTTCCAAAAATACACTTGCCGTAAGAATCCACATTTTCCACATAGAGCAGACGGTATACCGATATAGATATGACATCATATCTGCCGTCTTCATTATTATCTGTAAATGTAGCATATCCGCTGAGAGATTTCAGGTTGCTGAGTTTAAAATTCTTGTCTGCTTTTCCGTTATAAATAACGGCAGGCACAGCTTCAATACTGATATATTTTTCGCGGATATCTTCAGCATACACAATGCGTCCCTTTGATACACTGACAATATCAGAGATCTTAACAGTAAGCTCCTTGTTGTCTGTTGCTTTAATGAATATAACCGTATCTTCATTCTTAACATATGCATCCGCTTTCTTACCTATAAAATCAGCGGTATCAATTTCTGTTTTGAATGTTATATCGCCTATTTTAACCCTTGATTCATCTGAGCAGGAGTCAGCATCATACAAGCCTGTGTATTGATTGGCTGTCACAACTCCGGTAATTTTCACGATGTTGTGATACAGCGAAAGAACATCACGGCTACTATCAAGTACTTCGTAAGATGGACTGTTGCCTTCAATGGCAATCACAGAATATGCCTCAGTCTCCAGGAAGTTTGAAAACAAAGCAATTGCCGCATCCAAACTTAAATAATCGGTACTATCAATACCCTCTGTTAAATCACATTTTTGTGCCGCAACCATAAATCCAGTAGGATATCCTCCGTTATTTTTGGCAACAAAATCCATACCAAGTGCAGAAATCATCATTTTGCAGGCATCCTGAAACTTGACGGGGCTATACGGATAAAACTTATCCGCTGATGAAATAATACCCAAATCAAGTGCGTATCTCACCACCGGATAGTAGTAATCAAAGGGAGAAATATCCGAGTAAGGAAGCTCACTGTTGTCTGACGAGGGCGCTTTTAAAATCTGCATCAATATATACAAAAATTCACTTCTGGTCACTGTTTCAGGGTTTGCAACACGGACATCTACACCGAGTGCATCCAGTATACTATCGCTTTGCGAATATGCCGTATCATCAGCATATACAAATGAGGATGTCGGCTGAACAATTGTTGCAGTCAACAACAGTGCCAAAAAAACACATAATATTCTTTTCATTGTCTCACCCTTCCTTTATTATTTGTCCAAAAAACTCAGCACATTACTTATGAGCACAGCAGTTTCTGCACGGGTTATAAAATCCGTTGGTCTGAAATTGTTTTCATAGCCTTTCATAATCTGAACTGCCGAAACCGCATCAATTGCATCAATTGCATACTCACTGATTTGCTCTGCATCGTTATAAACAGATGGCTCCAAGTCAGAAAGTAATTCAGCAAGAACATTATATATAATAACCGCAGCATCTTGTCTTGTGATGGTACTGTCGGGATTGAAGCAACCATTGTAGCCTGAAATGTAGGCATTAGAAGCCATTTTAGCAACTGCATCATAGTACCATTCATCGAAACTTACATCTGCAAAGCTGGCATTGTCTGCCCCTTGCTCAATACCTAATGCTCTGACAATCAATGTTACAAACTCTGCTCTGGTGACATTATTCTGAGGCTTGAAGCTACCATCGGCATAGCCGGATATGATGCCGTCTTTAGCAAGAGCTTCTATCTCTGCTTTGGCAAAGCTGTCGGCAATATCATCAAAAAGAGGCTGTGGCTCGGGCACAATTGTCACAGGCATATCCTGAGTGTAGTTCGTATCTACCTTTACGCTCGAAGAGGAACCCCTGCCCGAAGAAACAGGAAATTTTGGGACGTCAAGTGAATCGAGTACATCATTTACAGTTGTGTCAAACAGCGATTTGACCTCAGAAGTTTTTGCGAGACTGTCTTTGGACTCGCAAATCTTTTGAAACACCTTATATCTCATGTCATTGGGAATTTTCTGATATTTGGAGTTTGCCCCCATATCGATTGTAAGAAGCCCTGCATTGGCTGTGATGAGTGTTTCACATTCACCAAGAGTCTCAAGAGCTTTGAACTTTACAAAAAACATACTGTCGGCAAAGAGCTCTTTAAGAGATTTTGCAGTGTAATCGGAAGTGACAAAAATGTTTTTGAAGCTTTCTTTCACATCTGCTGCTAAAGAAGTGTATTCGCCGCTGCTGCTAATTGCCATACTATCTGCATATGTTGTTATAGCAGTGTCAAAATCTGCTCCACCTTTTAAATCTGTGAAAAACAATACTCTGCGGAAAGCATGATAAAAATCATCGGTGTCAATTGTCTGAACGTTTTCATTTGAATTTTTTAATTCATAATACAACACATCACATATTTCCGACAGGTTTTGAGGTTTGTCAAATCCGACATAAGTGATGTCGTCAACCCCTGCACTGTTGGCATTCAAAGCACTGTAGAGTTCAGACGCGTTAGTGCTTGCTTTGACGGATGCAAGTAATCTTATGGTGTTTGTGTCGGTGGGATTCACAATAATGAAGCTGTTTGATGGAGTTGCAACTATAGAATCTACTTTTACATACCATTTACCACTAGCTATAGTTGTGGGAAGCAAAATATTTATGTTGAAAATGCCATCTGCTTCTGTAACATACGGAGCCACATAATAAGGAACATTTATACTGGACAAAGCATCATCATTGTCAATAAGGTTGACAGTAAAAAGTTCTCCAGCTGCGCTACCGAGTGTCCCTTCAAGGCTTAGCGAAAAATCATCGCTGCTAAATGTCGGCACAACATTATCTGCATAGACTGTCGTTGAAAAAAGCAACATACAAATAAGTATCAAGACAAATTTTTTCATATGATTAACCATTCCTCTCATTAAATTAATTGTTATTTTTCTTTTTGGAGAATCAATCCGAATGTTTTATAATGCAATGCTTCACTAAGACTGATTCACCCCCATTATTTTTTATGATATCCATAGCTTCATGAGCTATTTTAGAGCATGACCAGCCTACAGAATCTATTGGCAAACTGTATTTTTCAAGGGCTCCAATATTGTCAAAGCCAACAATCTTTGCATTTACGCCCTTCAAATATGCTTTTATAGCATAATTGTCATTTGAACAAATGATAACCGTTTTCTCGCCATACTCGTGTTTTATATCTTTTATATCAGTTACAACAGAATATTTCGCGGCACCTATAGTGTTCAAAAAGCCTTCATACCTGAGTTTTTGAGCATATGCATCATAGTGATTGAGAGCCGGCGAAAAATATACCACATTCTGAGGCGAACATTCAAGAGCATATAGTGTCATTTCTTGCATTGCCACGAAATTATCAATTCCAACATAAGGCAAAAATCCAGGGTTATAACCCACTGCCACTATAGGAATATCAAAAAGCTTGAGATAATTTTCAAATTCGGCGCTGAAATTTACGCAGCACAAAATTATACCTTTAACTCCCATATTATACATCCTGCGTATACACTCAATTTCGTATTGAGGATTGTAGTGAGTCAGCATTATTGTGCTAACGTAACCTTCTTCTCTTGAAACATATTCTATCTCTGTCAGCAATTCAGAAAAATTTTCATTATCGAGATCGCACACTATAACACCAATTTGACCAACAAAAGCGTGCGGTGACTGGATTGCTACGTCGCGATAACCAAATCGCTTTGCTACATCAAGAATTTTCTGCTTTGTTTCTGCTTTGATATCTGAGCGATCATGCAGAGCTCTGTCCACTGTTCCCTGAGATACATTGCATATTTTGGCAAGCTCAGATGTTGTTATCGACATATTCTTCATAACTTCATCTCCATATACTTCAAAATAGTTCTCTTTTCAAAAATTAAGTTGGTATCATTGAATTAATACTCGGCACCAATTCAATCTATCTTCAAGCCTAAAACCTTGTTCCCAAAACTAAGTTCACAATATTCAGAAGTCATTTTGCCCATATATATTTACAAGTATAATTGTATAAAAAAATCGTGTCAACACACACGAAAAAATTAATGTTTCAATTTAACAGACTCTAAATACCTTGCTATAGTAATTATAATTTTTTCAAAGATAATAATCAACAACCAAATATTTACATCAATTTGCCTTTTGGATACTTTTGCGAGTGGAGTACAAACCATCGATTAAGTATATGATAATAAAAAATACTTGCCCTTCACATCTCAAATCCATCTGTAATTCCTTGAAGCCTTTCTGTGTCTTTTTTCACATAATACATCTCTGTTATCTGCGAGGTGCTGTGACCCAGAAGATCTGCTACTTGCTTGGAGGTTAGAGCTTTTATTGTGCCATCAGGTTGCTTTATACCATTTACAAGATTCGTTGCTAAGGTGTGCCTGAGTGAGTGAAGTCCCCTTGTTTCAATTCCTGCGTTTTCTAAGATTCTATAAAATCTTTTGCGGAAGTTTACAGGGTTTGTAAACTTCCCTTTTTCGTCACATATAAGTGGTGTATCTTCACCGAAGTAAGCCTCATTTTGCAGTTCCTTTATCATTTCTATGGCGGTGTTGTTTAAAGGGATTGTTCTTTTGCTTGTCTTGGTTTTTGTTTTGCCAAGCTTGGCTATTCTGCCTTTGGTTTTCTTAGTCCCCTCTCTTTTATTTACTTCCTTAAGTGTTTTATGTATATGG
>JAFYUA010000313.1 GCA_017549745.1 Clostridia bacterium
CGCGCACCAAACATGGACACCCTTGTGGCTCTTGGTGCGTCAGCTGCATTTGGCTACAGTGTGTTTGCTCTGTTTGCCATGAGCAGTGCGCGAGAAGCAGGCAATGCTGATGCCGTGATGAAATATATGCACGAATTCTACTTTGAATCGGCTGCAATGATTCTCACGCTCATCACCGTGGGCAAGATGCTCGAAGAATATTCAAAGGGCAAGACCACAAATGCGCTCAAATCCCTCATGGAGCTTGCACCAACAAAGGCAACCGTGATAAGAGACGGCAACGAAATGGTGATTGATGCATCTGAGCTTAAAGTGGGTGACATTTTCACTGTGAAGCCGGGCGAAAGCATAGCCGCTGATGCAATAGTGCTTGATGGCACCAGCGCGGTTGACGAATCGGCACTCACAGGTGAGAGCATTCCCGTTGACAAAGCAGCAGGCAGCAAGGTGTCGGCTGCCACCATCAACAAATACGGTCACCTCACATGCAAAGCGACGGCGGTGGGCGAAGAAACCTCGCTTGCTGCAATCATCAAAATGGTGAGCGAAGCAGCGGGCAGCAAGGCGCCAATAGCCAAAATAGCCGACAAGGTGTCGGGAATATTTGTGCCATGTGTGCTCATTGTGGCATTTGTCACCATATTGGTGTGGCTTTTGCTTGGCAAAACGGCAGGCTTTGCGCTTGCAAGGGGCATTTCGGTGCTGGTAATCAGCTGCCCGTGTGCACTCGGGCTTGCAACCCCCGTGGCAATAATGGTGGGAAGCGGAGTCGGCGCCAAAGGCGGCATTTTATTTAAAACGGCAGAAAGCCTTGAGCAGACAGGCAAGATAGATGTGTGTGTGTTTGACAAAACAGGCACTATTACAAACGGAACCCCTGTGGTAACTGATGTCATAAATACGGGAAATGCTGATGAACTAATGAGAACTGCATATTCTCTTGAAAAGCTCAGCGAGCATCCTCTTTCAAAGGCGATTGTTGAATATGCAAACAAAAATGATATAGAAAGTTTTGAAATCACAGACTTTGAAATTGTGCCCGGAAACGGCTTGTGTGCAAAGCATGGTGATGAAATCATCAGAGGCGGAAGCGTTGAATATATAAAAAGATATGCAAGCCTAGAAACTGATGCAGCACAAAAGTGCGAAGAGCTTGCCGCCATGGGCAAAACCCCGCTTGTTTTTGCAAGTGGCACTCAGGTGCTTGGTGTGATAGCAGTGGCTGATTCACTAAAGCCCGACAGCATAGAGGCCATTGAAATAATAAAAAAACTGGGCATCAAAACCATGATGCTCACGGGCGACAACCAAAAGACCGCAAATGCCATTGGCAAAGAATGCGGAGTTGACGAAATAATAGCAGGAGTCTTGCCCGATGAAAAAGCAGGTGTCATAAACTCTCTGAAAGACGCAGGCATGGTAGCAATGGTGGGCGACGGCATCAATGATGCACCTGCCCTCACAAGCGCTGATGTAGGCATTGCGCTTGGTGCAGGCACCGACATTGCCATTGACGCCGCCGATGTGGTGGTGACAGGCAGCACAATAAGCGATGTGGCATCGGCAATGCTGCTCAGCAAAAAGACCATCACCAACATAAAGCAAAACCTTTTCTGGGCTTTTTGCTACAACATCATAGGCATTCCGCTTGCAGCAGGGGTGTGGATACACGCTCTCGGCTGGGAAATGAATCCGATGTTTGGTGCGGCGGCAATGAGCCTGTCGAGCTTTTGTGTGGTGAGCAATGCGCTCAGACTCAATATGACAAAGCTAAGCAAAACAAAAAAGGAGAATGCAATAATGGAAAAGACAGTCAAAATCGAAGGCATGATGTGCCCCCATTGCGAGGCAAGAGTGAAAAAAGTGCTCGAAGAAATCGACGGAGTGCAAAATGTGGTAGCAAGCCACGAAAGTAACACTGCAGTGATTACATCGACCAAAGAAATTGGCGATGATGTGATAAAAGCAATCATCGAAGAGCAAGGCTATAAGGTTATATAAAAGAAATAGTGAAGAAGCATTTTTGCTTCTTCACTATTTTTTGTTGCTTATATTCTTTGTTCCAATTCTTTGGAAAGCTCTTCATAGCCCGGTTTGCCAAGAAGAGCAAACATGTTCTTTTTGTAGGCTTCAACGCCCGGCTGGTCAAAGGGATTGACGCCGAGCATATATCCGCTGATGGCGCATGCCTTTTCAAAGAAATACACAAGATTGCCGAAATAGTATGGTGTGATTTCGGGAATGTTGATGACCATGTTTGGAGCGCCGCCATCGGTGTGAGCAAGGATTGTGCCCTGAAAAGCCTTGGTGTTGACAGTGTCCACAGTTTTGCCTGCAAGGAAATTGAGGCCGTCTATATTTTCTTCTTCAAATGGGAATTCCAAATCTTTTTTGGGCTTTTCTACATTGAGAACCGTCTCAAAAAGAATACGCGCGCCGTCTTGTATATACTGACCCATGGAGTGAAGGTCAGTAGAAAAGCTTACAGATGCAGGGAAAATACCCTTTTGGTCTTTGCCCTCGCTCTCGCCATAGAGCTGCTTCCACCATTCTGAAAAATAGATGAGGCATGGCTCATAGTTGACCATGAGCTCAACTGATTTGCCCTTGCATCTGAGAATGTTGCGGATTGCAGCATACATATAGCATGGGTTGTCATCATAGGGCTTGGTGTATGCTTCGCGAGCGTCCTGGGCGCCTTTCATCATCTGGTCAATATTGATGCCTGCTGCAGCAATGGGAAGCAGTCCAACCGCTGTGAGCACCGAAAATCTGCCGCCTACATCATCGGGGATTACGAATGTCTCATAGCCCTCAGAGTCGGCAAAGGTCTTGAGAGCGCCTCTGGCTTTGTCGGTGGTGGCATAGATTCTTTCTTTTGCGCCGTCTTTGCAGTATTT
Source organism: Clostridia bacterium (assembly GCA_017549745.1). Classification (GTDB taxonomy): domain Bacteria; phylum Bacillota; class Clostridia; order UMGS1810; family UMGS1810; genus RGIG1828. The sequence goes on from JAFYUA010000313.1 coordinate 2,901, forward strand.
TTCGATGAGCATTGCACGGAGAATTCTGAAGGCTAAAGCAGGCTCAGTGGTTGTGCCCGATTTGGAAATGATGTTCACGCTGAAATCCTTGTCACGCACAAGGTCGATGACATCGGCAAGATAGCTCGAACTGATAGAATTGCCTGCATATATGATTTTGGGCGTATTCTGCCCTGCTTTGAGATTGTAGAAAGTGTCGGTGAGCATTTCAATGGCTGCGCGTGCACCGAGATATGAACCGCCTATGCCCACAACCACAAGGATTTCAGAATCTGCCTGAATCTTGGCAGCAGCTTTTTTGATGCGTTCAAATTCGGCTTTGTCGTAGTTGACAGGAAGGTCGAGCCAACCAAGAAAATCATTGCCTGCACCACTTCCTGAGTGCAAAAGCTCGGCAGCTGCCTCTGCCTGAATGCGCATGTTGGAAATTTCTGACTCAGAAACAAATCCCTTAAGCTTTGATGTGTCCAAACTAATCATGTTTATATACCTCCGTTATATATTGGAATTTTAATTTTCACTCTTTGGATTGCGCTGCATAAGCTCTACAACTGCATCTTTGGGATTTTTGCCCTCATAGAGCACCTCATAGGCTTTTTGCACTATGGGCATTTCCACGCCATATTTGCGCGCAAGCTCATACGCCGCCCTGCACGACTGCACACCCTCCACAACCATGTGCACCGAACTGAGGGCTTCATCGAGTGATTTGCCCTCGCCAATGAGTATGCCTGCGCGGCGGTTGCGCGAATGCATGCTTGTGCATGTGACAATAAGGTCGCCAATGCCGCTGAGCCCCCAGAAGGTATCAGCTTCGGCTCCCATAGAGATGCCAAGCCTTGAGATTTCTTTGATGCCCCTTGTCATAAGAGCTGCCTTGGTGTTGTCACCAAAGCCTATGCCATCGGTGATGCCTGCACAAAGGGCAATGATGTTTTTGAGTGCGCCTCCAAGCTCCACACCAAGAACATCGGTGCCTGTGTACACGCGGAAGTTGTCACTCATAAACACAGATTGTATGTACTCGGCATATTTCACATCATTGCATGCGGCAATGTTGGTGGTGGGAATGCCGAGCGCCACTTCCTCTGCATGAGACGGTCCCGACATCACCGCAACGCGGCAGTTGGGGATTTCGTCTTCCACAATTTCCGAAAGGGTGCACAAAGTGCCATCCTCAATGCCCTTGGACAAAATGACAATCAGAGTGCCGTCGGTGACATGAGGTGCCATGGAGTGGCATGTAGCACGGATTGCTTTGGATGGTGTGACTAAAACTATGAGATTTTTATCCTTAACACAAGAGATATCTGCTGTGAAATGAATTGACGAAGGCAATGCAATGCCTGGCAGGAACTCTTTGTTTTCAAGCTCAGAGGCAAGCCGATTGCTCTCATCACTGAGCCATGACCACAAAGTGACATCGTGCCCCTGGTTGCAAAGATGTACGGCTGCAGCGGTGCCCCAGCTGCCCGAACCGATAACGGCTATTTTTTCAGACATATTATTTCTCCTGATACAAAATTTTCTAATGTATATATTTTAACACACAAACAAAAAAAACACAAGTATTTGTGATGCAAATACCTGTGTTTTACATTTTGTGACACAATATCCGAAAGAGAGTTATCAGAAAAGTCCGCTTTTTTTGCTGAGGGGATATGCCGCCAAAAGGCACACAAGCGTGCCTGCAATGGCTATGGCTGTCCACGAAAAGAGAGTGGCGCTCCAGCCAAACGAATCGGAAATCAGAGCCACACCATAGGTGGACACGGCGCTTCCCACATAGGTGCAGCTATTGAGCACACCCGATATGGTGGACACATTGCCGCTTTTTTTGAAATAGGCAGGAATCATGCATATGAGCATGAGGTTGACTCCATGCATACAACCCGTGAGAGCTGCCGAAAACACAACCGACATTGCCGCACTGTGGCCTGTGAAAATCTGAATCATGAGTGACGAAAAAGCTCCTGCCCCAAAGATTATGCCTGCGCACTTGAGCGGATTGGTGAACACCTTTTGGTAGAGCTTTTCAGATAAATGAAAGCACACAAGGCTGAATATGGGGAGCAGAACGCCTGTGAGGATAGAAATGCTGCTGCTGAGGTTGTAGGTCTCGGATATATATGACGGCATCCATGTGGTCACACCGTCGCGAAGGGCACCCTGCAGCACTATGGCAAGCATTATGAGAAGCATGAGAGGTGAAAACACCGAAACAGAGCTTTTGTCAGCTTTGCCGTCGGCACTTTTGCGCACAGGAGCCACACTCGGGCACAAAAGCTGCCAGAGGATTGTCATAACCACGCCTGCAGCACAAGACACAAAGAACACCATCTTCCAGCCGCTTATTTGAATAAAAAGCGGGGCTGTGAGATACACAAATATGGTGCCCAGAGAGCTGCCCCACGAAATGCGCACAGTGGCGCGGCTATATTCCTCGCTACTCAGAAACACAGTGAGCATGGCAACAATCGGCGGCCACATGAAGCTCTGGGCAAAGCCGTTTATGCACCACACCAGAGTCATCTGCCAGGCTGATGAGCAAAACGGAATGAGAAAATTCATTGCAGATGTGAGTGCAAGCCCGAAAAGCACAAGCTTTTTGGGGCTGATGCGGTCGCCGCATATGCCGCTTATTATCTGCCCTGCGCCATAGGTGACCGAGATGCCTGTGATTGCCAGAGAGAGAGCAGTCTTTGAAAAAGAGGTGGCATTTACCATTTCGGAGATTACGGCGGCAAAGTTGATGCGGGTTATGTAGCTCACAAAATATGAACACATAAACAAATACACCAGTGCTGAAGAACTTAGTCGGCGATTGCTTTTCATGATTATATACCTTCCTTTGTTATGACATTGAATCCGTTTTCGCGGTATAGATTTTTGATTTCATCACTAAGAGCAGAATCTGTGATATATGTGTATTCCCCTCTCAGTTCGCTCGTTTTGTACAGTGCAGTTTTTTCAAACTTTGAACTGTCGGCAAGCACAAAGACCTCTCCTGCCGATGAAAAGAGCTTTTTCTGAACTCGTGCAAGCTCGGGCGTGTTGTCACCGAGCCCAAATCCCAAAGACACTGACAACGGAAAAACAAACGCCTTGTGCACTCTGAGATTGTCGAGCGCGTCACACACCATGTCACCATAGCATGAATTTTCGTGCTTCATATATTCACCGCCACACAAAACGACCCTGATGCCGTCTGATTTGGACAAAATGCTCACCACATCGAGCGAATGAGTCACCACAGTGAGTTTGGAAAAATGTTCTCTTAAAGCTTTGGCAAAAAATACTGCCGTGCTGCCTGTGTCAACTGCTATGATGTCACCGTCGGATATATAATTCATTGCTACGGCTGAGAGCTCTTCCTTGAGCTCATCATTTTCGACAATGCGCTCCTCAAAGGAATAATACTCTTTCATCTCTCCCACCGAAACTGCACCGCCATGTACGCGGCAAAGGCTACCCGCCTTTTCCATAGCTATGAAATCACGCCTCACCGTCTCTACCGACACATTGAACCTTTTGACAAGGTCACTCGTAGTGACGGCGCGCTGCTTTTTTAGTATTTCAAGTATTTTCTTTTGTCTTTCTGATGTAAGCAACACATTCACCTCACATTTTCAACAATATCCACATTATTGCACATTTTTTCACAAATGTCAATGGCCGTTTGCACAAAAAAACACAAACCTTCCAAATACTTTTGTAATTTTGCATTGATTACGCAGAAAAATTGTAGTATAATTTCAATATGAAATATAGTGCGAGGTAAGATATGAATTTTGATGTTGTATACTCACATTCGCAAAATGCCGCGGATTTGAACATTGACCAAAAAGAAATACTCAGATATATGGGTCACAGAGGAGAGGCGAGCATGGAAACAGACATGCTCATTTACTCACTCATGGAAGAGGTGCGCCAAAAGGCTATGCCAAGAGGTGCTTTTGTGCTCAAAAAGCTTGAAAGACTGCGCATTGGCAACATGAATATAGCCTCAAAGAACCTTGCCAAAAATCTTGACGGCTGCGAGATGGTGATACTTTTTGCAATCACCTGCGGAGCACAAGTTGACAGACTAATTGCCTCAAAATCATCGACCGAGCCATCAAAGGCGCTGGCGATATCCGCCATAGCAACAACGCTTTGCGAAGCATATGCCGACAGCCTGTGCGGCGAACTGAAAGCATATTTTGCAAAGCAGGGGCTTTATCTGAGACCTCGCTTCAGCCCAGGGTATGGTGACTTTGCGCTCGAATTCCAAAAGGACATAGTCACTATGACCGAAGCTTCAAAAAGATGCTCAATAACTCTCACCGATTCTTTGATGCTTGTGCCGTCAAAGTCGGTTACGGGCATAATAGGCATAGGAAAAGAAATGACACACTGCCCACCATCGGGCTGCGAGGCATGCAGCAAAACAGATTGCAGATACAGGAGATAGAATAATGAATATAATGAATTCACTTGGCAAAAAATTATTATTCTTTGACGGAGGCATGGGCACTCTTTTGCAAAAAAAGGGGCTGAAAGCGGGGGAACTACCCGAAACATGGAATATAACTCACAAAGATGAAATAACGGGCATTCATCTGGAATATCTAAATAGCGGGGCAAATATCCTCAAAACCAACACCTTTGGAGCGAACCTGCTCAAATTTCCCAAAGAGGGTGAATATTCACTTGAAAAGGTGGTAAGCGCAGCTATTGAAAATGCCAAAGAAGCAATTGCAAGCTGCAGCTGCGGTGGCGAGCACTATGTGGCACTCGACATCGGCCCTTGCGGCAAGTTGCTCAAGCCTCTTGGCGACCTTGATTTTGAAGATGCGGTGGAGCTTTTTGCCGAAACTGTGAGAATTGGCGCAAGGTGCGGCGTTGACCTTGTGCTCATAGAGACTATGAATGACCTCTATGAAACCAAGGCGGCAGTGCTTGCAGCAAAGGAAAACTGTGACTTGCCCGTGTTTGTGACCAATGCTTATGACACAACCCAAAAGCTCATGACAGGAGCATCACCCGAGGCGGTGTGCGCATGCATGGAGGGGCTGAGGGTAGATGCCATAGGCTTAAACTGCTCATTTGGTCCGCGCGAGATGATGCCCGTGGTTGAAAGGCTCTGTGCAGTCTCTTCACTGCCCATCATCGTGAACCCCAATGCAGGTCTGCCTGTGTTTGAAAACGGCGAGACAAAATATGACATAAGCAAAGATGAATTTGCCGAAATGATGGCGAAAATCGCCAAGTACGGGGCGCATGTGCTCGGTGGCTGCTGCGGCACTACACCTGAGTATATCAGAGCCACTGCCCAAAAGCTCAGAGGATTCAGTGTAAAACCTGTTGAAGATAAAAATCTCTCTGTAATCTCGTCATATACCCACACGGTTGAATTTGGCAAAAAGCCCGTCATCATTGGCGAAAGAATAAACCCCACAGGCAAAAAAGCCTTCAAGGAAGCTCTGAGAGCGCATGACATTGATTATATACTCAATGTGGGCATAAAGCAGGAGGAAGCAGGTGCCGATGTGCTCGATGTGAATGTGGGATTGCCTGAAATTGACGAAGCTGCGATGATGGCAGAGGCAGTGTGCGCACTGCAGGCTGTGACCGATTTGCCGCTTCAGATTGACACATCCGACGAGGCAGCAATGGAAAAGGCTCTGCGCCTATACAACGGCAAAGCCATGGTCAACTCGGTAAACGGCAAGGCAGAGAGCATGGAAAAGGTGTTTCCCCTTGTGCAAAAATATGGCGGTCTTGTGGTGGCGCTTACGCTTGACGAAAACGGAATACCGCAAAGCTATGAGGAAAGAGTAAAGATTGCCGAAAGGATATATGCCAAAGCGGCAGAATACGGCATAGCAAAAAAAGACATCATAGTGGACACCCTCGCCATGACCATAAGCACAGATTCATCATCTGCCAGATGCACGCTCGATGCCCTTGGCGCTATTCATGACCGCGGCGGTCTCACAAGCCTTGGAGTGTCCAACATATCATTTGGTCTGCCGTCGAGAGAGTTTATCAACTCTGGCTTTTTCACCATGGCACTCACCAGAGGCCTCAGCGCCGCCATCATCAACCCCCACTCGGTTGAGATGATGAAAGCCTACAAATCATACCTTGCTCTTGCAGGATATGACGAAAACTGCAGTGAATATATATCCTTTGCTCAGACGGTCACTGCATCGGAGCAGATTAAGGCTGCCGAAACTACCAAAGCACCAAGCGATGACACCTTAAAAAATGCCATAATAAAAGGACTCAAGGACAGAGCATATTCCAAAGCAAAGGAACTGACACAGAGCACAAGCGCCCTTGACATCATAAACAATGAAATAGTGCCTGCACTCGACACCGTGGGCAGAGGATTTGAAGAAAAAACCGTGTTTTTGCCTCAGCTTCTCATTAGTGCCGAAGCGGCAAAGGCGGCATTTGACGCAGTGAAAGAAAAAATTTCGGCATCTGGCGGCGAAAAGGTGAAAAAGTGCCCCGTGGTGATAGCCACAGTAAAGGGCGACATTCACGACATAGGTAAAAACATTGTGAAAGCACTGCTCGACAATTACGGCTTTGAAGTAATTGACCTGGGCAAAGATGTGAGCCCCGAAGCTGTGCTTGAAGCCGCAAAAAAATCAAAAGCTCCCCTGGTGGGACTCAGCGCTCTGATGACCACCACAGTAAGCGCAATGGCAGAAACTGTGAAGCTCATAAAAAAAGAGCTCCCATGCACCAAGGTTGTGGTGGGAGGAGCAGTGCTCACAAAAGAATATGCCGATAGTATGGGGGCAGACAAATATGCCAAAGATGCCATGGAAACCGTGAGATATGCTGAAAGCATCCAAACAAAAACAGGTCAGTTGTAACTGACCTGTTTTTTATTAAAGCGAAGTGTATAGTCCATAAAGCTTGGCATATTCGCCGCCTTTTTCAATGAGCTCGGCATGGGTGCCGCTCTCAGCTATGCCATCATCGGTGAGCACTATAATCTTGGTGGCATTTTTGATGGTGGTGAGGCGGTGAGCAATGGTGAATGTGGTGCGGTTTTTGGCAAGGCGTTCGAGCGATTTTTGCACAATCAGCTCGCTCTCATTGTCAAGAGCCGAGGTGGCTTCGTCGAGAATGAGAATGGGCGGATTTTTGAGGAAAAGACGGGCAATGGACACCCTTTGCTTCTGACCGCCCGAGAGTTTTAGGCCTCTTTCGCCCACATAGGTGTCATAACCATGGGGCAGTGACATGATAAACTCATGGGCGCCTGCATTTTTGGCAGCTTCTACTATCTGTTCATGGGTGGCATCGGGGCAGCCATACACTATATTTTCACGCACAGTGCCGCTGAAAAGATAAACATCCTGCTGCACAACGCCGATATTGTTGCGAAGTGACTTCAAGGTGATGTCCCTGACCGACTTACCGTCTATGGTGATGTCACCCTCGGTGAGCTCATAAAACCTTGGCAAAAGATTGCACAGTGTGGTTTTTCCGCTGCCCGACGGGCCTACGATGGCAATGTTTTCGCCTTTTTTTACATCGATATTTATGTGCGACAAAACTTCATCATTAGTGCCCGAATATGAAAAGGTAATGTCTTTAAAGCTGATGTCACCTCTCACATTTTCTATTTCGCAAGCGTTTGGTGAGTCTGATATGTCGGGCGCAATGTTCATAATCTCAGTGAAGCGTTCTATGCCTGTGAGTCCGCGCTGAAACTGCTCGGTGAACTCAACGAGCTTGCGGATTGATGCAATGAGAGTCTGAATATACAAAAGATATGCAATCATGTCGGCAGCAGTGATGTGGCCCTTTATCATAAAAAGTGAACCAATCGTAATCACTGCCACATACATAACACCATCAAAAAATCTGGTGCAGGCATGGAAGCGCGCCATGTATTTGTAGGCATTTTTCTTGGTCTGGAAAAATTTGCCGTTGCCCTCTTCAAAGCGCTCATTTTCTTTTTGCTCATTGGCAAAGCTCTTGACAACCCTGATGCCCAAAAGGCAGTCTTCCACCTGAGAGTTGAGCTCGCCAATCTGCTCGCGCTGCCTTTTGAATGCATTTTTCATGCTCTTGCGAAAGAATATTATGGACAAAAGCATGAGTGGCAAAAGGGCAAAGATGATGAGAGTGAGAGGCACATTTATGCCGCAAAGGATAACAAACGAGCCAATAATCTTGATGCCGCAAATGAAAAGCTCTTCGGGGCAGTGGTGGGCAAATTCGGTGATGTCGAAAAGGTCATTTGATATGCGCGACATTATCTGCCCCACCTTGGCATTGTCATAGTAGCCAAATGATAAAGTCATCAAATGCGAAAACATGTCGCGGCGCATATCCGTCTCAATGCGCGCACCCATGACATGCCCTGTGTCGGACATATAGTAGTTGGCAAAGGTGTCCACCAGCTTTAAAAACAGATAGAGCGCACCGAGCCTGAGCACGGTTGTCACCAAAAGTGCAGTGGCACCTGCCTCTGCCGTCTGGGTGATATAGCGCACAATCATTGGCAGCACAAGCTCACACACAGTGGACAGACACGCGCATATGAGGTCAAGGATTATTATGCCGATGTAGGGTTTATAATACTTTGAGAAAAACTTGAGATTATTTATTTTATGCATTGCTTTATCTCCATCTATAGTTTATAATCTATATATTACCACATATCGTGCCATAGCGCAAGTGAAAAAATCCACCCATAATGGGTGGATTTTTTGATTGAATTATTTGCCAGCCTGCATCTCTGCAACTGCTTCGAGCACTGCGTCTGCCATGTATTCGAGCTGTTCGTCGGACAGACCGTAGAGAGGAAGATGTGTAAAGCGTTTGTAGAACACTTCTTCACAGTTGGGGCATGTTTTTGCCACTTCTTCGGGGTCATATCCCATTTCGCTGACAACTCTGAAGCGATAGAGAGGACCAAAGTGAGGAATGGTGGTAACGCTCTTTTCTTCGAGTTTTTTCTTGAGAGTCTGCACATCACCGCCTGCCAAAGCAGGGTCAATCTGGAGAAGATAGAGATGGAATGTGGGTTTGATATCGTCATTGCCAAGATCCTGAGGGATGATAGCAGGGTTGAGCGCAAAACGGCTGTTGAGATACTCAGCAGCTCTTCTTCTCTGAGCGATGATTTCTTCATTACGAGCCACCTGAAGCTTGAGACCAAGGCCCTGAATTTCGGTGGGTGAATAGTTGAGTGCAACAAAGGGTTTTTCTTTGCCCTGGATGGGAGTTACATTGTAGAGCCAATCCTTGATGGGAGTGGTGCCGAAGTCAAGACCGAGGAAACGGGCACGCTTCATGTCTGCACCAAAGCCGGGGATTGTGGTGGTAACAATACCGCCTTCACCAAAAGAGGTGATGTTTTTAACTTCGTGGAAGCTATATGCAGCAAAATCGCCGATTGTACCGATTTTCTTGCCTTTGTATTCTGCGCCGAATGCGTGAGCAGCATCTTCAAGCACGAGGATGTTGTTCTTTCTGGCAAGCTCGATGATGGGGTCGAGGTCTACAGGGTAACCGCCGATATGTACGGGAACAATCATCTTGGTCTTAGGAGTGATTTTGCGAGCTACATCGGCAGGGTCCATGTTGAGTGTGCGGGGGTCAACATCGGCAAACACGAGCTTTGCACCTACTGCAAGAGGATATGCCATTGTGGCAACAAAGGTGATTGCAGGAACGATAACCTCGTCACCCTCTTTGATGCCTGCATATTTGTAGGCAATTTCAAAACCTGCGGTACAGTTGGTAACAAAGGTTGAAGAATCGGTGCCGAGATACTTGTTGCAAGCCTCTTCTGCTGCAGCAACCTGCTTGTCGGTTGTGAGCTTTCCGGGAGGTGTGGACACAGCGTCGAGCTTTTTAACCTGCTCATACACTGCATTTATTGCCTGCTCATATTCGGGGCCATCGCCCTGCATGAGAAAGCTGATTACCTCCATAAGGTCTGCGGCGTTGTAGTTCTCACCTACTGCCGCCCACGGAACTTTGGTAGCTCCTGTGTTGTAACGAAAATCTGTGTTGTTTGACATTTGGTATACCTCCATTATATTAATTAATTTATTGCTTGAATTAATTAATATAATTATACCACACACTTTCCCAAAAGTCAACAGAATTATAGAAAAAGCTCGCTGCACTCTCGTAGTGCAGCGAGCCAATAGACTGCAAAATCGCCAATCAGATTTCTCTGTTGCCTCTGCAGCCCGCTTTGCAAATAATCAAGCATAGAACATTTGCAATTAGCAAGGTAAAGAACGCAAGTGCAAGTCCTGTTATGATGGCACCTATTATGCTGGTGGCAGCAAAGGTTATGCCAAGAAGGATAAGTGATGTGATAATCGTGCCGGCAATGCCTGTGACAAGACCGGGGATCACAGAGCATATGCAAGAATTCTCATAGCCTCCCCTGCCTTGGGAAGAGAGCAAAATCACTGCAGGATATACCACAGCTATGCCAAAAAGAACCCAATAAAAAGCGGCAGTCGGTGCAATAACGGCAAAGAATCTGAGGAAAGCTGCAATGATGCCTATGATGATGCTTGCAGTCACACTTACAAGAGCACAATTGTATCTGCATTCACAACTACAATTTAACATTTGTCATTCACCTCCGCTTTTAATATATTCACAAAAGAGTCAAAAGGTGAAAAAAGGATGCAAAGTCAGATTGACTTTGCATCCTTTGTGATTTTATCGGTCACCAAGTGATTTTTTGGCAGATACCATAACCTTTTCATCATAGCAGCTGAATGCATCTTCGACCACGCAAGAGTCGGGCTTGGGAGTGAATGCACTCACCAAAGGCACTATCACAAGACCGCCAAGCATTGCTATGACACCGCAATTGATGGGTGACTGCATGATTTCAGGGAAACTCGGGCGAATGAACATGTTGAGAAGCATAATGAGCGCACCAAATACAAAGCTTACCCACACAGAGGCTTTGGTGGCTTTTTTCCAGTAGAGCCCAAAGAGGAACGGAGCAAGGAATGCACCTGCAAGAGCACCCCA
>JAFYUA010000314.1 GCA_017549745.1 Clostridia bacterium
CAAATCAAAGCAAATGCAGAATTTATGACGCAAAAATATAAAGCAGGCAAGTTTATAGTATATTTTCAAAATTTCACCAACACCTATATGCCGCTTGAAGAGTTTGAAAACATGGTTAGTCAATCGGTGGCAGATAATGTTTGTGCATTAAACATTTCCACTCGTCCTGACTGCATAAAAGAATCATATCTTGATTTTTTAAAAAGCTTTTCTGACAAAACAGGCTATGATATCTGCATAGAACTGGGTCTCCAGAGCGTAAATTATAAAACTTTGTCACTCATAAACCGCGGCCACACCCTTGCTGAATTTATAGACAGTGTAATGACTATCAAAAAATATGGATTTGACATATGTGCTCATGTCATACTCAATCTGCCTTGGGACGATATAGCAGATGTTATTGAGTGTGCAAAAATCCTGTCAGCACTAAGGGTTAATCAGGTGAAATTGCATAGCTTGTATATACCCAAAAACACACCTCTTGCCGCGATGTACGAGCGAGGGGATATCGTGATGGGTACTATGTATGATTATGTCGACAGAGTCATTGCATTTTTAGAGCACCTGTCATCTGACATTGTCGTTCAAAGGCTTGTGAGCAGAGTCAAAATTGACCACACCTTTTTTTGCAATTATGGTACAAGCTGGTGGAAAATCAAAGATAATATCGACTCTGAAATGGAACTAAGGGACATACATCAGGGTGATAGATGTGATTATCTTGGCGGCAAAGCCCTCAAAGTGTTTGAAAAATAAAATTTTTCGCTATAAAATTTGAAAAAAACATTGTATTTTTATATATGATTTGGTATAATAAACTGTAATATTTTTTTATTGGGAGATAGATTCGTATGATAAAAAGTATGACAGGCTTTGGAAGAGCCGAAAAGGTCTTTGATGCCTACAAAATCACCATCGAAATGAAATCCGTCAACAACAGATATCTCGACATCAACACCAAGGTATATAAGCAGTATTCCTTTCTTGAGGAAGTCATCCGCGATGTAGTATCCGCCGATCTCAACAGAGGCAAGGTTGATGTTTTTGTTCAGATTGAACCTGTTGGTGACGAAGAAATAGAAGTAAGTCTCAATGAAGGTGTAGTTATTGGCTATCGCAATGCACTTCGCCGTCTTTCCGAGGTTGCCGAGGTGGCTGATGATGTGAGTGTATCTTCGTTTATACGACTTCCCGATGTGTTCACAATTGAGAAAAAGGAAAACGACAAAGAGGCCATAGCAAGCGATGCCCGTGCGGTTGCAAAAGAAGCAGTGGCAGACCTTGTCAACAACAGAAGCCGTGAAGGCGAAAGACTAAAAACCTTTTTCGACAGCTGCATAATTTCAATCAAAGAAATTCTTGAAATAATCAAAGAGCGTTCACCTCTCACAGTCGATGAATACAAGCAAAAAATGAAAGAGCGTATCGAAGAACTCATGTCAGGCATCGAAGTCGATGAAACCCGCCTGCTTACAGAGGTTGGCATTTTTGCCGACAAAGTCAACATCACTGAGGAAATCATACGATTCGAAAGTCACCTCAAAGAATATTCTCATTTGCTCTCCAGTGACATTGCTGTAGGCCGTAAGCTTGATTTTATAATTCAGGAGCTCAACCGCGAAGCAAACACAATGGGCTCAAAATGCAATGACTACATAATCAGCAAATCTGTTGTTGATCTCAAATCAGAAATAGAAAAGCTGAGAGAACAGGTACAAAATATCGAATAATCAAAGAGGTAACAGCATGAAATTAATAAATATCGGTTTTGGTAATATAGTATCTGCCAACAGAATGGTTGCAGTAATCAGTCCTGAGTCGGCTCCTGTAAAGAGAATTATTTCCGAAGCAAGAGAAAAAGGAATGCTCATTGATGCAACATATGGCAGGCGCACAAGGTCGGTCATTGTGTGTGACAGTGACCACATCATATTGTCAGCTGTTCAGACCGAAACAGTTGCATCAAGACTCAGCAAAGATGAAATAGTTACACCGGAGGAGGATAAAGTTGAAGACTGACAGAGGCACATTATTTGTCTTTTCCGGTCCATCCGGCACAGGCAAAGGAACAATCCTTGCCGGCTATTTTGACAAATATAAAGATGACAAGCTAAAATATTCAGTTTCTGCCACCACCAGAAACCCGCGCGCGGGAGAGGTTGATGGTGTGAACTACTTTTTTAAAACAAAAGATGAA
>JAFYUA010000315.1 GCA_017549745.1 Clostridia bacterium
AAGCAGACCATATGGGTATGCCTCTCGGAGGTCTGCCTTGGTGAGAAATGGCAGCTTGTGCAAATCATCGACTGATTTGATGTCATCGGGAGTTACCCCTTTTTTGTCCATCATGTTGCGATAATACTTAACATTTTCGTACACATGTTTAACTTGCTTGACAAGCTTTTCGCTTTGAATTTCTTTGAATTGCTCTGCAGACATTGTTTCAATATCAGGCTGAAAATAATTTTGCATTTTGTACTCTTCTTTCTATTATTATTTTGTTACACTTGCAATTTTGTTGTCACTATCCCAAGTTACTGTATAGCCAAGAGACTCTGCATACTGTCTCAGTGGAACAAACAAACTGTAATCGTTGCCAGTGGTTTCAAGACCCAAAAGCTCGTTTGTAAGACTTGCAGACACCATCAAAACACCATTGTCGATATATGGTGGCTGGGCATAGCCTGCTATATTGCCATTGATAACAACAGCAGTATGCACAGCATCGGTGCCGGCAGAAACAGTTTCGGTGTCATTTATCACTATATCGTTTTCTACCACATACAGTGAGCTTATTTTATCGGCAAATGCTGCCTTAGACCAATATATGCCATCGTGAGAAAAATTAATCTCGTTGTCATCTAACCAATAATACAACCCGGCATAGCTCTCGATAAACGACGGAGAGTTATTTTCGTACACCACAGGCATAAAGTTAATGCCGTCTGCAGAAAGGCTGACCGCGTTATTTTTGAACGAAGCAACAAATCTGCCATAGTTATACACAGGCATTGTGACGCCCGAGCCGGAAACCGACCAGCTAGACTTATCGGTAGATGTATATACCAAAGAAGCGTCGGTGTAATAAGCATTTTTGGCATAGGTAAATTCTGATGGATATTCTATGAACTGATGTGAAGATGTGATGTTCATATCTTCATCAAGAAAATATATATCACGGAAAAATTTTTGAGGGAAATAGAAATAGATTCCGCCCATATTGTCTGCTCTGAGGACATAGCCGTCGCCCACATAGTGAAGCGCAAAGTTTTTCCATCTGCCATATACTATTTTCTTTATCTCATCATTGATGTCAATCTTTGTCCAATTGACAGTGTCAGGGGAAAAATACAATTCCTGATTGTCCCACTTATAAAACTCTTTACCAGTGTGCTTATATGGACTTTGGACATATTGTTTTTGCGAGCTATAGCTTTGCACCGTCTCAGGTTCAGTGTTGACAACCAAGCTGTGTGCCATGTCACCATAATAATTGGTGGGCAAGATAACAGTGAGAGTATATTTGGTGGTCTTGTGAGGCGGCAGAGCTATGCACGCCATGGTGTCTTCCTCAACATATTCGCTGTAACCCTTGCAAAGCGGATAGCCCGGCACAACATTGCCCTGTTCATCGTAAAGAACGATTATGTTGTTTGAGCCCGTTTTGAGCTTATATGAAACATATCTCATGCTTTCAGTAGTATTGTTGAAGCTGAGATTGTATGTTTCAAACACGCCATAATTGCCAAGATTGCAATGGGAATACCCCGCCGGATAGCGGTCATTTGTATTTGGCTTAAAATATGCTTTGGGGCCATAGCCAGGTTGATGCACAACCAAATCATTGTGACTAGTATCAAAATACCACACATTTTCTTTTTCATTCTCCGGCACATTTACGCCGTAGTAACCAAGCTTGGAGTCATCCTTGTATGTAAAGGAAAGCATATTGGATTCATCAGCACCAGAAGCATCGAGCCAATCGGAAGAAGGATTGAGATGAGTGTGCCATGTTGAGACGACATTACCGTCAGGGATTTTGTTGTTGTAAACCATGACGGGTAAACGCATGCCGCGATACACATAATAATCAACTATATAATCAAGATTGGCAGTTACTCTGTTGAGACTATCGGAAATGCCCTTGTACTGGCGCTCGTTGAAATGGGCAGCGCGAAGAGCGTTGTGATTGAAATGAGAACGGTCACCAAGAGAGCCATTGGATTTGAGCGCGGCAACATTAATGTCACAGCGACCACTCAGAATCTCAAAATCTGCCATAAGATGAATTACACGATACAGCTCTATTGCACTATAGTTGGGGATATACTGAGAAAGCCACACCGTCTCTCCGCTTTTGATTTCAAAAGCAACAGGTTCAAATGGAACAGGTTGATAACA
Source organism: Clostridia bacterium (assembly GCA_017549745.1). Classification (GTDB taxonomy): domain Bacteria; phylum Bacillota; class Clostridia; order UMGS1810; family UMGS1810; genus RGIG1828. The sequence goes on from JAFYUA010000315.1 coordinate 2,167, forward strand.
CTCACCCGAGTCAATCTGACGCACCGGCATTTTGAGATATGAAGCCCAGGCAGTCATGCAACCAAGCGGAGTGTCTTCTACATATTTTTTGCCACCAAGCCAATATTCTCTTTTTGAAGTGACTTCAAAGCCCAGAGAGTCGATTCTGACAACGGTATCTTCCTTAGCTTTGAACTGCACATCGACCTCTATATCAAATCCCGGTTCAAGCATAGTGTACACATCATCGCCAAGAAGGTGAGTGTGATTATAATGCGACAAAAACAAAGCATATCTATCGGCAGTAAGGTCATCATTATTCATTATGTACTTAGCGTTGTAATTGGTATAGTCCGCCAAATCTGAACGCTTGATATTTTCGGGGTTATTGCAGTATATGTATTTGCCAGGCTCATGACTGAATTTCAGCTCGGGAGTGTTGTATGCATATACTTTGCATGATAAAAACATCGCGATGCACACAAACACAAAAAGAATTTTTTTCATTAAATATTCTCCTCGCCGGAATCCAAAGAATTCTCGATGAAATAGCCAAGTGCCATTTTATACCCCATGGTTCCAAATCCACAAATCTGACCAACACACGCCGGGGCAGTAACCGAATGGTGCCGAAACTCTTCGCGGGTGTGTATGTTTGACAAGTGAACTTCTACAAAAGGAAGATTGGTGCTCTTTATAGCATCAAAAATAGCATAGCTATAGTGGGTGTATGCACCGGGGTTTATGATTACTCCATCATATTTTTCGAGATAGCACTGTTGAATCCTGTCTATTATTTCGCCCTCGCCATTGCTTTGAAAGCAATCAAGCTCTACACCTTTGAGGAAAGCATATTCTTTAAGTTCTCTGCATATATCGTCATAGCCCTGCAAGCCATATACATTCTTTTCTCTGATTCCAAGGAAGTTTAAATTTGGTCCCTGCAACAACATAATTTTCATAAAACCAACTCATTTCAAAAAATTATTACAGTATATATAATATAGTTTTTTTCATGTTTTGTCAATAATTCACACCCATTTTTAACAGAGAAAAAGAGCTTTTGAGTTAAATATATGCAAATATAACAACACGCGAATAAAAAAACTTAATATATTTTTTATTTTAGGTGTTTACAAACAAAGAATTTTATTGTATAATATTTTTTGTGTTTTGAATAGTTGTTAGTTGAAAAATAAAAAAGCTAAGCAATTCTTTTCAAAGCAGTTCAAGTTAACATATACGGACAGGTATCGAAGTGGTCATAACGGGGCTGACTCGAAA
>JAFYUA010000316.1 GCA_017549745.1 Clostridia bacterium
ATGAAAAGATAAGCGGCATTGTAGACTATGCCGAGGCCACCTGCGGCAAAGGCTATGGCTACTATATTGCCTGGTTTTTGGTCAATCTCTACTACCCCGGCATGACATCGGTGCTTTCATGGGTGTCGGCAAGGTATTTCGGCGTTTTGTTTGGCTGGAGCATGGTTGGCCCCGAGGTTCTGGCTCTTGCAGGCTTTTTCCTTGTGGCATCATATGCCATGAACACTCTCTCGCCAAAGCTTGCGGGCAAATTTCAGATAAGTGCCACTGTCATCAAGCTCATCCCCATCACTCTGATGGCTGTAGTGGGCACGATTGCAGGTCTTGTGAACGGCACTCTCACCACCAATTTTGCCACCGTAGTAAGTGAAACTGTGGGCGGCAGCACAGGCAGCGGACTTTTTGCCGCTATTGTTGCCACAGTGTTTGCCTATGAGGGCTGGATTGTCGCCACATCTATCAATGCAGAGCTCAAAAACCCCAAGAAGAATCTTCCCATCGCTCTTGTGATTGGCTCACTCATTGTTGTGGGTGCATATGTTTTGTATTTCGTTGGTGTGGCAGGCGGCGCTCCCAGCGCGGTGCTCATTGCCGACGGCGCTCCCACAGCGTTTATCAACATCTTTGGCGGCGTGGGCGGCACACTTCTCAACATCTGCATAGTTATCTCCTGCCTTGGCACTCTCAATGGTCTTATGATTGCCGAAACCAGAGGTATGTATGCAATTGCAGCGCGCGACGAGGGCCCATCACCCAAGACCTTTGCTCAGATTGACAAAGCCACCAACATGCCTTCCAACTCAGCTATCTGGGGGTTGTTTGTGAGTGCGGCGTGGCTTGTGTACTTCTATGGCGCCAACCTCACAAGCGGTTGGTTTGGCCTTTTCAATTTTGACTCTTCCGAGCTTCCCATAGTTACCATATATGCAATGTATATCCCCATTTTCATAGTGTGGATGAAGAAAGAAAAAGACATGGGCGTGTTCAAACGCTTTGTTTTGCCGTCGGTTGCGCTTGTGGCATGTGTGTTTATGGTGTTTGCGGCAGTGTATGCTCACGGCATCACACCGTATCTTGCAGCCAAAGCAGAGGGCAGCTTCTCGTTCCCCGTGCTTTTCTATCTGATACTTTTTGCAGTTATTATGATTTTGGGTGCAGTTTTCAGAAAGAGCACCCAAGAGGACAAATAGTAAGCTTGTGCACTAAAAAGGCAATTTTTTCATTTGAAAAGATTGTCTTTTTTTATTTTTGGGTGTATAATAAGTGGTATCCGAACACACGAGGTAAGTAACATGAATGGCATAACAATAACCGATGTGAGAGCAAATCCCGGCGACAGTGCATTTTTGATAGATGACGGCAACACTGCCGTTTTGTATGACTCAGGCTTTGCGTTCACAGGCTATGAGGTGGTGCGAAGTATAAAGCAAAAGCTTGGCTCCCGCCCTCTTGACTATATATTTCTCACTCATTCCCACTATGACCACGCCTTAGGCTCGGCATATGCTTTGGAATACTGGCCTGATGCAAAGGTGGTGGCGAGCGAATATGCAGCGCGCATTTTTGCCAAACCCACTGCAAGGGCTGTGATGCGTGAGCTTGACCGCAAATTTGCCGCCTGCTGCGGAGTTGGTGACTATGAAGACCTTATTGATAATTTAAGGGTGGACATTGCGGTGAACCATGGCGATGTGATAAAAGCAGGAAGCATGGAGTTTGAGGTTATATCCCTGCCCGGTCACACGCGCTGCTCTGTGGGGTATTACTGCGCCGCCCAAAAGCTGCTGCTTGGCTCAGAGACCATTGGCGTGTACAACGGTGCAGGTGATGTGGTGCCGTCATATCTTGTGGGCTATGAAATGACATTACAGTCAATGGACTCTCTGGCAAAGTATGACATAGAGCACATTCTGGTGCCGCACTTTGGTCTGCTTTCGGGCTTAGATGCGCGCGCCTATCTTGCCAAAGCACGCCAAAGGGCAGTGACCACTTTTGAAACGATTGCCGCCATGCACGCTCGCGGTGCGACCAAGGCGCAAATCACCGAGTGGTTCAAAAATGAATTTTATAATGAATACATAAAAGAAATATATCCCGTTGATGCAATGGAGCTGAACACGGGCATAATGATAAATTTGATAACAGGAGAACAATTATGAAAAACATAGCTGAAATTGATACCAACTTTAAGGTAGAAGCAACGATTGACAAATCAGGGCTCAGGTTCTATGAATGCACCGAGGCGCCTCTTCGCACCTATGGTGTGTTCAAAGAGGGCGGCAAGTTTCGCCGCATGAGCGAGAGCGTGGCAAAGACCGTGAGCGATGGCGTGCTTGCACTGCATGCCAATGCTGCAGGAGGGCGCGTGCGCTTTGTGACAGATTCTTCATCCGTAGCCATCTCTGCCCGCATGGCTGGCATTGGCAAGATGCCGCACTTCCCACTCACAGGCTCAGCAGGCTTTGACATATATGCCGATGATGTGTTTGTAAAGTGCTTTGAACCCCCGTTTGGCATAGAAAACGGATATGAGAGCAAGATAGTATTTGCCGACAAAAAAATGCGCGACATCACCATCAATTTCCCCCTCTACAGTGATGTGGTGGATTTGTATGTGGGAGTCGATGAAGATTGCACCATAACCGAAGCTCCTGCCTACATCAATTCCAGACCCGCAGTTTACTACGGCTCGTCGATAACTCAGGGCGGATGCGCTTCGCGACCCGGCTCGAGCTATCAGAGCGTTGTGTCAAGACGATTCAACCTTGACTATATCAACCTTGGTTTTTCGGGCAATGCTAAGGGTGAAGACGAAATGATAGAATACATCGCAGGGCTTGAAATGTCACTTTTTGTGCAGGACTATGACCACAACGCCCCCACGCCCGAGCACCTCGAAGCTACTCACGAAAAGCTTTTCATGGCAGTGCGCTCAGCCAAC
>JAFYUA010000317.1 GCA_017549745.1 Clostridia bacterium
AGACCGGTAGCGGACAGAGTTTCAAGCTCTACAACTGGAGCAACAGTGCCACATTGGGAAGTGACCGCGGCGATACAGGTTGCCAGCTCTCTATTTTTGAAGCAGGCGAAATCGCAGAATTGCCGGAGACCTCGGCAAAGACTTTGACACTTTGGTGGTCACAGGCCCCAACACGGGCGGCAAAACAGTTGTGCTCAAAACCATCGGTCTGCTCACCATCATGGCTCAGGCTGGCTTGCACATCCCTGCCAACGAGGGCTCGGAGATTGCAGTGTTCAAAAATGTGTTTGCCGACATTGGCGACGAGCAGAGCATAGAGCAGAGCCTTTCAACCTTTTCGGCTCACATGGTCAATATTGTGGACATTCTAAAATATGCCGACGAAAATTCCCTTTGCCTCTTTGATGAGCTTGGTGCAGGCACAGACCCCGTGGAGGGCGCATCACTTGCCATGAGCATACTCGAGCGAGTGCGCTTGCTCGGTGCCAAAACTGCCGCCACCACTCACTACAGCGAGCTCAAAACCTATGCAATGTCGGGCAAGAGGGTGGAGAATGCATCGTGCGAATTTGATGTGGACACTCTTCGCCCCACCTACAGGCTCCTCATAGGTATTCCCGGCAAGAGTAATGCATTTGCCATTTCCAAAAGGCTCGGGCTCGATGATGACATCATCGAAAATGCCAGAGAGTATATAGACGCTGAAAACATCAAATTTGAAGACATCCTCACCGACCTTGAAGCCAACCGCCAAAAGGCGCGCGTTGACCGTGAGAAGGCGGCTGCCTACAAAAAAGAAACCGAAAAGCTTCGCTCCGACACTGCTCTCAAAAATAAGCAGCTTGCCGAAAAGAGCGAAAAAATCATAGAAAATGCACGCCGTGAGGCAAAGGAAATCCTTGAAAAATCCAAGCAGGAAGCTGACGAAATCCTTAAGGAAATACGCTCTCTCAAGCGCGCATCTGACAAAGAAAAAATGCTGCGCGACATGGAAAACGCGCGCAACAAGCTTTCCGAGAAGGTCAATGCCCAGTCGGTAAAGCTTTCAAAATCGGTGTTTGCATCAAACGAAAGCTTCAAATCACCCAAGACGGTGCACCTTGGCGAAGATGTGGAGATAGTGTCCATGCATCAGACGGGCACAGTTCTCACAATGCCTGATGGCAAAGGTGATTTTCAAGTGAGAGTGGGCATCATGAAGCTTTCGGTCAATCTCAAAGATGTGAAGATAAAGAAAGAAGAAAACAAACCCAAAAAGCAGAAAAAAACCCCGTCATCGAGAGATACTCTTTCCAAGACGATGTCGCTTGCATCGGAGCTTGATGTGAGAGGGGAGACAGTGGATTCGGCAGTCATGCTCATCGACAAATTCCTCGACGATGCCCTGCTTTCGTCACTTAGTCAGGTGCGCATCATTCACGGCAAGGGCACGGGCCAGCTCCGTCAGGGGATTCATTCATATCTCAAACGGCTCTCATATGTCAAAAGCTTCCGTCTCGGAGTGTTTGGCGAGGGTGACAGCGGTGTGACAATTGTGGAGCTCAAATAGGAGGAATATATATGGCTATGACAATGACTCAGAAGATTCTCGCTGCTCATGCAGGACTTGAGCAGGTGGAAAAGGGTCAGCTTATAAAAGCAAAGCTTGACATGGTGCTTGGCAATGATATCACATCACCCGTTGCCATCAATGAGTTTGAAAAATTCGGCTTTGCCGATGTGTTTGACAAGTCCAAAATTTCTCTTGTCATGGACCATTTCGTGCCCAATAAGGACATCAAAGCGGCCCAGCAGACCAAGCAGTGCCGCTGCTTTGCCCAAAAGCACTGCATCGACAATTATTATGATGTAGGTGACATGGGCATTGAGCATGCACTCCTTCCCGAAAAAGGCCTTGTAGCACCAGGTGAAGTGGTGATAGGTGCCGATTCGCACACCTGCACCTATGGCGCCCTTGGCGCATTCTCTACAGGCGTTGGCTCTACCGACATGGCAGCAGGCATGGCAACAGGTGAGAGTTGGTTCAAGGCGCCGTCTGCTATCAGATTCAATCTGACGGGCAGCTTGCCCCAAAACTGTTCGGGCAAAGATGTCATTTTGCACATCATAGGTCAGATTGGTGTGGACGGTGCGCTTTATAAATCAATGGAATTTGGCGGCGAAGGCATGCACACTCTGTCGATTGATGACAGACTTTGCATGGCAAACATGGCAATTGAAGCAGGTGCCAAAAATGGTATTTTTGAAGTGGACGATATAACCCTTGACTATTGCAAAGGTCGTGTAGACAGAGAGTTTACGGTGTACAAAGCCGACGATGACGCTGTATATGATGAAGTGATAGACATTGACCTTTCAGCAATCGTGCCCACGGTTGCTTGCCCGCATCTGCCCGAAAATACCCGCCCTGCATCAGAGCTTGGCGATGTGAAGATTGACCAGTGCATCATTGGCTCATGCACCAACGGCAGACTATCGGACATGAAAGCCGCTGCCGAAATCCTAAGCGGCCATCATGTGGCTAAGGGCGTGCGCTGCATCATCATTCCCGCCACTCAGAGCATATACATGGATTGCATCAAACACGGCTATGCCGAAATATTCATAAAAGCAGGTTGCGTCATATCCACCCCCACCTGCGGACCATGCCTCGGCGGCTACATGGGCATCCTTGCCGAAGATGAGGTTGCCGTTGCCACTACCAACCGCAATTTCGTTGGTCGCATGGGGCACACCTCGTCGAAGATATATCTTTCGTCACCCGCCACTGCGGCAGCTTCGGCAGTTATGGGCTATATATGCGATGCTGATGTACTGAGAAAGGAAGTGTGATAACGATGATTGCACATGGCAAAGTACATAAATATGGTGACAATATCGACACCGATGTCATAATCCCTGCCCGCTATCTCAACACTGCCAACCATGCCGAGCTTGCCTCGCACTGCATGGAAGATATCGACAAGAGCTTTGTAGACACCGTAGCAAAGGGTGACATCATTGTGGGCGGAGCAAATTTTGGTTGCGGTTCATCAAGAGAGCATGCGCCCATTGCCATCAAAGAATCGGGCATATCGGTTGTCATTGCCAAAACCTTTGCGCGCATTTTTTACCGCAATGCCATAAACATTGGTCTTGCCATTTTAGAATGTGAAGAGGCGAGCGAAAGAATAGACGCGCTCGACGATGTGGAGGTTGATTTTGACACGGGTGTTATAATCAATCACACAAAGGGCGAGTCATATCATGCTCAGCCTTTCCCTGAGTTTATTCAGGACATTATCCGCAAAGGCGGACTTTTGAATTCGATTAAATAGCGGAGATGACTACAATGCACAAAAAAATAGCGGTTCTTCCGGGTGACGGGGTAGGACCTGAAATAGTGGCAGAAGCCATAAAGGTGATGGACAAAATCTGCCAAAAATACGGACACTCTTTTGAATATAATTATGTGGACATAGGCGGCTGCAGCATCGACAAACACGGCGTACCCATCACAGATGAGGCCATGAGAGTGTGCAAGGAGGCCGACAGTGTGCTCCTGGGTGCAGTGGGCGGACCAAAATGGGACAACTGCCCGCCTGATATCAGACCTGAAAAAGCACTTCTTGCAGTGCGCAAGGAGCTTGGACTTTTTGCCAATCTGCGCCCCACAAAGCTCTATGCTCAGCTTGCCTCGGCATCGCCACTCAAAGATGTGGTTGTGGGCGGCGGCATAGATTTGCTCATTGTGCGCGAGCTCACGGGCGGCATATATTTTGGCGCTCACACCACCTCTGAAGCACACGGTGAGCTTTGTGCCGAGGATATAATGGCATATTCAGAATCGGAGATTGAGCGCATAGGCAGGGTGGCTTTTGAAACTGCTGCCAAAAGAGGTGGCAGGCTCGCCTCGGTAGAC
>JAFYUA010000318.1 GCA_017549745.1 Clostridia bacterium
ATGCAAAAAGTGTATACCCCTCTGCCATCAGGGTGGCATGCAAGCTTGTAGTCAGCAGTGGGGAGGGCAGTGTCCTCAAATGCTTCTTTGTATTGCAACTGGTTTATATATTCGCGCTTGTGCTCAATCCTCACACCCACAGAAAACGGCTTTCGCTCCATCTGCACGCCTTTTTCAAAGAGCATTTCATAAGTGTCGCGTGAGCTGTGCCCGATTGCACACACCAAATGTGAACAGCTCATGTATGTTTTGTCGCCGCTTTTCACATTCTGCACCCAGATGCCTTTCACTTTGCCATTTTCCACATCGATATCATTCATGAGAGTGTCAAAATATACCTTGCCGCCAAGCTCAGCTATCTCGCTGCGCATTGCTTTCACTGTCACTGCCAGATAGTCTGTGCCTATGTGGGGTTTGGCATTGGTGATGATGTCATCAGGCGCACCATGGGCGGCAAATTCTTTTTTCACAAAATCCATTCGCTTGTCATTGAGACCGCATGTGAGCTTTCCGTCAGAAAAAGTTCCTGCACCACCTTCGCCAAACTGTACATTGGAGTTTGCGTTGAGAGTGGAGCCCTGCCAGAACTTTTGCACGCTTGTTTTTCTTGCGTCGACATCTTCGCCGCGCTCCACAACCACAGGCTTTAGCCCTACTCTTGCAAGCATAAGCGCACAAAACAGCCCTGCAGGTCCGCTGCCCACCACAATGGGGCTGATGGGATAGCTGCAGTTTTTATATGGAAATTCATATTTTTTGTCTTCATACACTGTCACATCGTTATGTTTTTTTATGAGCTGTGATTCCGCTTTTGCTCTCACTGCAAAGGTGCACACATACACAATGGTATGTGCTTTTCTTGCATCAAGTGATTTTCTCACAAGCACACATTCTTCGATGTCTGACTCACTAATTCTGAGCTTTTTTGAAACATACTTTTTATATAGCCTTTCTTTGGCTCTGTATGGAATTTTCACATTGGATATTTTTATCATTTTATTCACCACAATGATGATATCACAAAAGCGTTTGCGGGGCAAGTAAAATTTCAATCTTTGTGTTGAAAACATCAGAATTTTGTGATATACTTGTTTTAATTCTAAGATACATACGGAGGTATTGAAAATGGAAAGATTTGCATGGCACGCAGTGCTTTGTCCCGGCAAAAAGGAAGAATATATCAAAAGACATGATGAAATCTGGCCCGAAATGACTGCCACACTCAACGAAGCAGGCGTACACAACTACACCATCTGGAACACAGGTGACCACCTTTTTGGTTACTACGAGTGTGAAAGCATCGAGTATGCGCTCAAGGTTCAGTCTGAAAGCCCCGTTGTTGCCAGATGGGACAAAAGCATGGAGGGCATAATGGTCATGGAAAAAGACGAAAACGGCTCTTCACTTTTGCAGCAGGTGTTTGAACACAAGTAAAAGTGATTTATAGGGGGATTTTTTATGAAGTTTTGTTATAAATGCGGTGCTCAGCTTGAAGATGGCGATGTTTTTTGCACCTCTTGCGGCACCAAAACAGAAGCTCCCGCTTCTTCGCCTGCACCTCAGAACGCGAGCAATGAATTTGGCGGCTATAAGGCGCCTGTCAGAAGCAAAAAGACAATGATTATCATCATAGCAGCTATTGCTGCGGTTGTGGCTATTGTCGCTTCGATTTTCATAATCAAATCTGCCACATCAAGCACATCTTCGCCCGAAAAGGTGCTCGATGCACTTGAAGAGGCTTTCAACAAGCGCGATGCCAAAGCATTTGGTGAGATTGTTTTCCCAATGCACATGAGAGAGCATATGCGCAAAGAATCGCCCGATGAGCTTGCCGAAATCATGCTGAGAATGGGCGAGACATTTGAGGAAATGGCAGACTATTATGACGAGAATTTCAAGGTGACAATCGATGTTCTCGGCTCATCCAAGCTCTCCGGTGACGATTATCGCGACCTTGCCGAGGAATACTATCTTGACTACGGCATCAAAATCGAAGATGCAGTAAATGTAGACTGTGTATTGACTCTGTGGTATGACGGCGAGAGTGAACCAGAGACAGAGGAAATATTGTTCTATAAATATAAAGGCGAATGGTTTGCCGAGACGGAATTTTAATTATAAAAGCGATGCATCGGGTGATGTGTCGCTTTTTGTATAATTACCGCGGTTGCAGAGAGTGATTTTTTGTTGTATTCAATATTGCAAAACTAAGATTGTAGTGATATAATTGAATTTAATCTAAAAAAATTAAGGTGGTAATACAAATGAAAGCTGTAATGGCATTTTTGAAACGCAAAGGCGTGTCGCTTTCTGCAAAAAAATACTTTGTAGATGCATTTTCTGCTATGGCGATGGGTCTTTTTGCATCACTTCTCATCGGTACTATTTTTTCTACCATCGGCACTCACACGGGCATTGCCTTTTTCAATGAAATGAGTAGTTACTGCAAAGCAGTGCAGGGCTCTGCCATGGCAATTGCCATAGGATGC
>JAFYUA010000319.1 GCA_017549745.1 Clostridia bacterium
GGTAACGCAAGAGGCGGCGCGCTCGGCGATAGCCTCGCAAGCGTGCTCGACATGGCAGGCTATGATGTGACAAGAGAGTTTTATATCAACGATGCAGGTGCACAAATTGACAAATTTGCAAATTCACTCGAAGCCCGTTATATTCAGGCGCTGAAGGGCGAAGATGCAGTAGAATTTTCCGACGATTGGTATCAGGGCAATGACATCAAGGTGCTGGCAAATGAATTTATCAAAATCAACGGTGACAAATATCTCGATGGAGACAGCCAGGTGCTCCGTGATGAGCTTGTGAAATTTGGTCTCAAAAACAATATAGCCAAGCTGAAATCCGACCTTGCAGACTATCGCATCAATTATGATGTATGGTTCAACGAAAGCTCTATCCACGAAAACGGCGAAGTTACCGAGACTATTGACCTGCTCAGAAAAAGTGACCTCACATATGAAAAAGACGGTGCACTTTGGTTCAAATCCACTGAATTTGGTGCTGAAAAGGATGATGTACTCATCCGCGCAAACGGATTCCCCACATATTTTGCAGTTGATATCGCTTATCACCGCAACAAATTCGAAAAAAGAGGCTTTGACAAGGTTATAAACATCTGGGGTGCTGACCATCACGGACATGTGGCAAGAATGAAAGGTGCTATGGATGCCATCGGCTGCGACGGCTCAAAGCTTGAAATAATTATAATGCAGCTTGTACGACTTATGAAAGACGGAAGCGCAGTGAGAATGTCAAAACGAACAGGCGAAATGATAACCTTGTCTGATTTGGTAGAAGACATTGGCATAGATGCTGCCAGATTTTTCTTCAATCTTCGTCAGGCAGGAAGCCATCTTGAATTTGACCTTGACCTGGCAATTGCTCAAAACAACGAAAACCCCGTTTTCTATGTACAATATGCACATGCACGAATTGCAAGCATCATCCGCAATCTTGCCGAAGAAGGCGTGGCTCTTGATGACATTAATAGAATCGACCTCACACTTCTTAAAGAAGATGCCGAAACTGAGCTTATTGAAAAAATAATTTCGTATCCCAACGAGATATACCTCAGTTCGCTCTCGATGGAACCCAGCAAGCTCACAAGATATGTGATGGATTTGTCGGCTCTGTTCCACTCTTTCTACAACAGCTGCAGAGTAAAATGTGATGATGAGGCACTGATGCAGGCAAGACTGCTCCTTTGCCACACAACCAAAAATGTTATCAAAAATGTGTTCTCTATCTTAAAGATTGATGCCCCCGAAAAAATGTAATTAACATCGTGTCTTTATTGAAAGGAAGCTAAGTACAATGAAAAAAATTTATAAAAAAACCGTCACACTGCTTTTGACTTTACTTTGTATTGCTTCGATAACAACAAGTAGCTTGGTCTTTGCATCAGATGCTGCCATTGACAGTGAAACTGCAGGCAAATATTTCGATGGTGCCGTGAGTCTAATCATGTCAAGATACAAATTTGACACATCAAGAGAAGGAATATACAGAGACACTCTCAAAAAGCTTCTCGAAGAAAATCCCGAAATGCTCGACGATGTTTTGTCTGCAATGTTTGGTTCACTTGATGATTACACTGTGTACTACACACAGGAAGAGCTTGACAGCTTCATTGAAAATGTAAGCGGTGAATTTTGCGGTATTGGCGTGGTTATTACCACAGTCGATGAAGGCTTGTTCATATCGACAGTATATGACAACACCCCAGCCAAAGAAGCAGGGCTCATGGTTGGTGACATAATCACCAAGGTGGGCGACACTCCCCTTGCGGGCATGGACATAAGCCTTGCCCAGAGCAAAGTGCTCGGTGAAGAAAACACACCTGTGAATCTCACAATACTCAGAAACGGTGTCACCTTTGAAATAAACCCCGTCAGACGCAAGGTTGTTATAGAATCAGGGTTTTATCAGACTCTTGAGGATGATACTATAGGATACATATCCATAACTGATTTCAACGACCATTCTACCGAGCTTACAAAAAAAGCACTCAAAAGCTTTGATGACAAAGGTATAACCAATGTGATAATAGACCTTAGAAATAACCCTGGTGGCGCATTAAATTCACTTGTGGATATGTGCTCACTGTTTATTCCTACAGGACCTGCCATCACATTGGAATATAAAAACCCTTTTAACAACATAACACTTTATGCTGAAAATCCCCAGGTTAAATACAACCTTGCAGTTTTGGTTAATTCCAAAAGTGCAAGTGCTTCAGAGGCTTTTGCCGCTGCAGTAAAGGATACCAAAGTGGGCGTGGTGATTGGCACTACAACCTTTGGAAAAGGCACTATGCAAAACATCAATCGCTTTAAAAAAGGCGGTGGTGTGAAACTCACCGAAGCTGAATTTTTATCGCCACTCGGCAATAAAATCAATGGTATCGGCGTAAAGCCTCACATTAAGGTGGAAGATAAGCTGGTGGATTATAACCGTGCAAACCTTGAAAAACTCACCTATGACCGCGTGCTCAAGGTAGGCGACGAAGGAAATGATGTGCTCGCAGTAGAAGAAAGGCTCTATATTTTGGGCTACAATGTCGGCTTGCCTGACAAAACCTTTGATGAACGCACCTACAATGCAATCTACAGCATACAGAAAAAAACTCAGCTATACCCCTACGGCGTGGCAGATATAACAACTCAGCTCAAAATTGACGAGGTGCTTCGCACATCACAGGTTACTGAGAATAATTCATTAAAAAAAGCGGTTGAAATATTCAAAGACAACTCTTGGAGCAAGTATGTCTCAGCGCCTGAAAATTAATGAGAGTTGAAATATGCCGTCAGCCTGAAGCCCAAAAGTATTATATACAAGGTTCCATACAGCCACAAAAGGATTGCCGCAAGAGTGCTCATGCCACCAAATACAGTTGATTTTTGCGAAACTATGGTGACATATACAGAAAACAAAAATGTGTAGCCGAGTATTGCAGCAGCGCTCAATGATGCCGAAAAACAAATTGATTTGATTTTTGGTTTTTGGTATGATGAATTTCCAAAAGCACTTTCCCAATCGGGAACGAAGCGGTATATAAGAGCTATGACACCAAACAAAACACACAGTGTGAATATTGTGCGCATTGAGTTGGCAAAGGTAAACCAGCTATAATATTCGGGAAACATATTGGCAATCAAAATACCCACATAATTGCCGAACAAGCCTAATATTATAATAAACACAAACAGCATTGCAAATAATAGTGAATAAATAAGGCTACGGAGTCTCAAAAAGAAATAGCTTTTTTGAGACTCCGTTTTAAGCACTGACCCAAAACCCTGACCAAGAGCATGAAACGCCTTGCCTGCTGACCATGCAGTAAACAAAGTGCTGAATGAAATAATAGCAGGAGGAGATATGGGAATGTCATCGAGGAGATAATCCATCAGATGATTTTGTTGTGCGGCTGTGTAGGATTTCAGCATGCCATGAACAACCGAAGTGTCTACATCGGTTAGTTTGACAATAGACAGGACAAGCACCACCATCGGCAAAAATGATAGCAAAAGAAAAAATGCAGAGTATGCCGCAAAAGCGCTTATGTGTTCCCTTCTTATGTTTGACATCACAGACTTTATGCTATTGATTAATGTGACCATAAAACAATTCCACCTGTAAGGAGATATGTAAAATGGAAAATTTCTGGAAAGGAAACAAAGTAAGACTCAGAGCAGCTAATGCTGATGACTACAACCTTTTTATTAATACAGACGGCGATTTTGACACAGAAACCGCCAGAAGATATGACTACATTGACTTCCCGCTTTCAAACGAACAGATATCAAAGAAAATTGAATCGTATGAAAAAGAAAAAACCAACAAAGACGATTATCTCTTTGTAATTGAAACACTCGACCATAAGAGTGCAGGATTTATTATCACTTTTGATTGTGACAGCCGAAACGGCACCTTTAAATATGGGCTTTTTATGCTCGAAGAATATCAGGGCTGCGGCATGGCTTCACAGGCTGCCAAAATCATGCTCAGCTACTATTTTAACGAATTGAGATACAACAAAGCGAATGTGTATATATATGATTATAATGTCCCATCAATTAAATTTCATGAAAAATTGGGATTCAAGTATGAAGGACGACTTCGCCAGATGGCTTTTTCAAACGGTGAATATCATGACACCATCTTCTATGGTCTCCTCA
>JAFYUA010000320.1 GCA_017549745.1 Clostridia bacterium
ATGTATATGAAAGATTATAAATACCTTTTCTGGGACCTTGACGGCACCATCGTCAACACCTTTGAGGGCATCACCCGAAGCTTTGCCTATGCTCTTGATAGCTACGGCATTCATGTTGACGATATGAATGACCTGCGCCCCGTCATCGGTCCGCCGCTTGTGGACTGCTTTATGAATCTGTATGGATTCTCCGAAGCTGATGCCACCATGGCTGTAGAAAAATACCGTGAGCGCTACAACCACACCTATATGCAGGAAAGCAAGCTCTATGACGGCATAAAAGAAACTATCCAAAAGCTATCATCGCTCGGTTTTCTCAATGTGCTTGCCACTGCCAAGCCTCAGCACTTTGCCGATGGTCTGCTCACTCACTATGGCCTTGCCGATAGCTTTAGCTATATAGCTGGTGCTTCGCTTGACAAAAGCCGCAATTCCAAAACCAAGGTGCTTGCCCATATCATAGACACCCTCGGCATCACTGATATGTCAGAGGCTGTGATGATAGGTGACCGCGAATTTGACCTAAAGGGCGCAGATGCCTTCGGCATTGATGCAATTGGCGTGCTCTATGGCTTTGGCTCACATGAGGAGCTTTCGGCTTCGCCGCATATATATCTTGCAAAAGATGCAAAAGACTTGTATAATTATTTAAGGTGGTGAAGCAATGAAGCACAAAGCAGTTGTAAAATCGGTTGAGCCTTATTCCATAGCGTTTGATGCAGGCATAGAGCCGGGTGATGTGATTGAAAAGATTAGCGGCAAAGAATTCCGCGATATTCTTGATTTCAAATTCCTCACAAGTGATGAATACTACACGGTCGAAGTGACCAAAGTCGACGGCTCGATAGAAGAGATAGAAATCTACAATGATTGCTATGAGACCTTCGGTGCAGAGTTTGAAAATCCTCTGATTGACAAACCCATGCTTTGCAAAAACAAATGCATTTTCTGCTTCATGGATCAGCTTCCGCCAAATGTGCGCTCCACCATGCTCTTCAAAGATGATGATGTGCGTCTTTCATTTTTGCAGGGTAACTATGTCACTTTAACCAATCTTTCACAAGATGACATCGAGCGCATTTGCTCGCTTCGCATTTCGCCCATAAATGTGTCGGTTCATGTGACCGACCCTGAGCGCAGAGTGATGATGCTTGCCAATCCCAATGCTGCCAATGTCATGAGCATCATGCGCCGATTTGCCGATGCAGGCATTGTGATGAATGGTCAGATTGTTCTTTGCCCCGATATCAACGATGGCGAATATCTCATGCGCACCATCTCAGACCTCGGCTCGCTCTATCCTGCCATGCGCAGTGTGTCGATAGTGCCTGTGGGTCTTTCAAAATATCGCAAATCACTCTATGAACTAAAGGGCTTCACGCCCGAGACCGCCGCCAAAGTCATTGCCGATGTCACTCCCTTGCAGGAGCAAATGAAGCAAACTCTCGGCACCTCGCTTGTGTACCTTGCCGATGAATTCTACATTCAGGCAGGAGTAGCAATTCCGCCCTATGAACACTATGAGGAATTTCCTCAGATAGAAAACGGCGTGGGTCTTGTGGCAGCCATGCGTGACGAGATAGACACTGAGCTTTCATATATCTCAGACTATGCCCATCTCTCACCATCGCCCAAGACAATTGCCACCTCGGTGATTGCCCACGATTTCATCTGTGAATGTGTGGAGAGGATTAAGGCTCTTCGCCCCGATGCCGATGTGAATGTGCAAATGATAACCAACGGCTTTTTCGGTGACCGCATCACCGTCACAGGTCTTCTTTGCGGCTCTGATATAATCGAGCAGCTAAAGGGCAAAATAAACACAAAATATCTCATGCTTTCAGAGAGCATGTTCAAAGCCGATTGCGACATATTCCTCGATGACACCACCCTTGAAGATGTGGAAAAAGCTCTTGGAGTCAAGGTCATCAAAACTCCCAACACAGGCGCAGGCTTTATAAAAGCAATTCTTTCGTAGAAAGGAATGATACCATGAAAAAACCAACCTTTGCCATAGTCGGCAGACCAAATGTCGGCAAAAGCACTCTCTTCAACAAGCTCATCGGTGAGCGCATCTCCATTGTGGAAGACACTCCCGGTGTTACCCGTGACAGAATATATGCCGAGGGTGAATGGCTCAGCAAAAAATTTATCCTCATAGACACAGGCGGCATCGAGCCTCAAAATGATGACATCATTCTTGAACAGATGCGCCGTCAGGCAGAGATAGCCATGGAAATGTCCGACGCGGTGATTTTCATGGTCGATGTAAAATCAGGCATGACCTCTGCCGACAAGGACATTGCCGCCATGCTCAAACGCTCGGGCAAACCCATTGTGCTCGTGTGCAACAAGGTGGACAACATCGGCGATGTGCCCATGGGCTTTTATGAGTTCTATAACCTTGGTCTTGAAGACCCCATTGCCATTTCGTCTACTCATGGTCTCGGCACAGGTGACCTTTTGGATAAGCTGTTTAGCTATGTTGACTTTGAAAATGTAGAAGATGAAGATGACGATGCCATCAAGGTTGCAGTTATCGGCAAGCCTAATGTGGGCAAATCATCTCTCATCAACAAAATCCTTGGCGAAAACCGCGTGATTGTGAGTAATATTGCAGGCACCACCCGTGATGCCATCGACACTCCCTATGAGCGCGACGGTCAGAAATATATCTTCATCGACACAGCAGGCATGCGCAAAAAAGGCAAAATCGACGAAGCCATCGAGCGCTACAGTGTGGTTCGTTCGCTTGCCGCAATCGACCGCTGCGATGTGGTGCTTATGCTCATCGACGCTCAGGAGGGTGTGACCGAGCAGGACACCAAGATTGCAGGCTATGCCCACAATCAGGGCAAAGCGAGCATAGTGGTGGTCAACAAATGGGATTTGGTAGAAAAAGAAACCAACACCATGGATAACTACCGCAAAGAGGTGCAAAACGGTCTTGCCTACATGATGTATGCTCCCGTTGCATTTGTTTCGGCGCTCACAGGAAGCCGTCTTTCCAAGATTTTTGACCTCATCAAATATGTCAACGAGCAGCACGCTATGCGCATATCCACAGGTGTGCTCAATGATATTCTCAACGAAGCCATCACCAAGGTTCAGCCCCCGTCAGACAAGGGCAAGCGCCTCAAGGTTATGTATATCACCCAGGCTTCCACCAAGCCGCCCACCTTTGTTCTCTTTGTAAATGACAAAGAGCTTTGTCATTTTTCATATGTCCGCTACATCGAAAACCAAATAAGAGAAACATTTGGTCTTGAGGGCACGCCGATTAAATTCATAATCCGCGAAAGAGGAAAGGAATGATTTTATAATGCTTGCAATAATCATATCTGCAATAGTTGCATATCTGCTTGGCAGTATCAATTCTTCCATCATCGTCTCAAAGCTGTTTTCTCAATCAGACATCCGCAATCACGGCAGCGGCAATGCAGGTGCCACCAACACCCTGCGCGTGCTTGGCAAAAAAGCCGCCGCACTTGTGGTGATGGGTGATGGCCTCAAGGGCGTGCTTGCAGTGCTTGCTGCGCGCTATGTTGCCCATGCGCTCTCAGAGGGTAGTGCAGCTGAGTATATTGCCGCGGTGTTTGTGGTGCTTGGTCATGTGTTCCCGGTTTTCTTCGGCTTTCGCGGCGGCAAAGGCATCATGACATCAATTGCAGTGGTGTTCACACTCAGCCCGTCAATCGGTGCAATCCTTGTTGTCATATTTGTGGTGCTCGTGCTTTTGTTCAACTATATATCGCTTGCTTCTGTAATCAGTGCGCTATGCTTTCCCATTCTGGTGCTCATCATGGAAAGCGGTGACATACTATACATGGTGTGTGCGCTCATCATTGCCATCATAGCAGTGGTAAAACACCACACTAACATTGCCAGACTCGTCAAAGGCACTGAAAACAAATTTATAAAAAGCAGAAAATAAAAAAAGGATGTAAAAATCATATGATTTTTACATCCTTTTTTTGTCAGTTCATCAATTCTTTGTCATACACTGCTCTTTCACCGCCAATGAATTTGGGGCGGGTGCGCGCGGCAGTCACTGGAGCTTCGCCAATGAATTTCACGCTGAGTCTCACAGGCACTGCCACCTTTTTGAGATGCATGCCAATGAGCGTTGCGCCAATGTCGATGCCTGCATCTGCTTTTATTTCTTCCACTGCGATTGGATTTTTAAAATGTGCATACGCCTGAGTCGCAAATGAGCCTCCTGCCTTTGGCTGGGGAACCACATTCACCCTGTCTGCAAAAGGCACGGCCTCGCGCTCTACAATGATGGCGCGGTTAAGATGCTCGCAGCACTGAGCCGCAAG
>JAFYUA010000037.1 GCA_017549745.1 Clostridia bacterium
ATTCAGGTGTCCAAACGCGACGATATGATATGGTATCAGTCGTGGATTGTGCGCGCTGTTGCCATAGTGCTTGCTCTGGCAGTTTGCGGCATTGTCACAGTGCTGCTCACAGGTCTTGACCCCATCAGCGTGTATGTGTCGATGTTTGAAGGTAATTTCGGCACTTCGCGCAGGCTTTGGGCAATGCTCAAGGAGCTTTCGCTTTTGCTTTGCGTGTCGCTTGCAGTGACTCCCGCTTTCAAAATGAAATTCTGGAACATAGGCGCCGAGGGGCAGACTCTCATCGGTGCTCTTGCATGCTCGGCGTGCATGATACTTCTCACAGGCAAAATCCCCTCGGGGCTCATTATCCCCATTATGCTCGTTGCAGCAATCGGTGCAGGGCTTGTGTGGGCGCTTGTGCCTGCATTTTTCAAGGCTAAGTTCAATACCAACGAAACCCTCTTCACCCTTATGATGAACTACATAGCAATGCAGCTTGTGTCATTTTGCATTGTGTTTTGGGAAAACCCCAAAAACTCCAACACAGTGGGCGTTATCAACTCGGGCTCCATGATTGGCTGGCTTCCGTCTGTAGGCGGTCAGAAATATGCAATGGCGGTCATAATCGTTGCACTGCTCACAGTGATAATGTATATCTACCTTCGCTACAGCAAGCAGGGCTATGAAATCTCTGTGGTGGGCGAAAGTCAGAACACTGCCCGTTATGTGGGCATCAATGTGAAAAAGGTCATCATGCGCACCATGGCAATTTCGGGCGCGCTTTGCGGTGTGGCAGGCTTTTTGATTGTGTCAGGCGTGGACCATTCCATCACCACCGCTTCGGCAGGAGGCATGGGCTTCACTGCCATCATGGTGTCGTGGCTTGCAAAGTTCAATCCGCTCTTTATGGTGCTCACCTCGCTTCTCATAGTCTTTCTCGAGTGCGGTGCAGGTCAGATTGCCACAGCCTTTGACCTCAACCACAGCGTTGCCGATATCCTCACAGGCATCATCTTGTTCTTCATCATAGGCAGTGAGTTCTTCATTAATTACAAAATCAGATTTCGCACAAAGAAAAAGGAGGCGTGATATATGTTTGCTACAATCATCAGCAAGGCAGTAGAGCAGGGTATTCCGCTTCTGTTTGGCTCAACGGGTGAAATCATCACCGAAAAATCAGGCAACCTCAACCTCGGTATTCCGGGCATAATGTATGTGGGCGGCAGTGCAGGCATCTTGGGAGCATATCTTTATGAAAATTCCGTCGCTGTGCCCAATCCTGCCCTTTGCATCATCATTCCGCTTCTGGCATCTCTCATTGGCTCCACTCTTTTGGCTCTCATCTATAGCTTCCTCACAATCACACTTCGTGCCAATCAGAATGTCACAGGTCTTGCCCTCACCACCTTTGGCGTTGGCTTTGGTGATTTCTTCGGCGGCTCGCTCACCAAGATTTTTGGTGACGGCGGCACTCTCTCGGTAAAGACGAGCTCTGACTATTTCAAGACCTCGCTTCCGTTTGCAGATAAGCTCGGAGCAATAGGCGAAATCTTTTTCTCCTATGGATTTTTGGCATATGTTGCCATCATCATTGCGCTGGCTGCGGCATATTTTCTCAATCGCACACGCACAGGTCTGCACCTGAGAGCAGTGGGCGAGAACCCTGCCACGGCAGATGCGGCAGGCATCAATGTCACCAAATACAAATACCTCGCCACCTGCATAGGCGGTGCCATAGCAGGACTCGGCGGCCTTTATTTCATCATGGACTACATTGGCGGTGCATGGACCAACGGCGGTTTTGGTGACCGCGGCTGGCTTGCCATTGCCCTTGTTATATTTGCCTTGTGGAAGCCCAATGTGGGCATTCTCGGCTCG
>JAFYUA010000321.1 GCA_017549745.1 Clostridia bacterium
GATGGCAGATGGACTCTCAAAAACATTCCGTGTTTTCCCGAAAAGTTCCATTTTCAGCTTCGCATGGGCAAAGACGGTGCACCCGATGCAGGTGTAAAGGCACAGTTTGAAACAATCAAATCTCTTTGCCTTCGTGATGATGTAGACACCATTGTCAACGCAGGCGACTCTGACCGCGAAGGCGAGATAATAGTGCGCACATGCATTGAAAAAACAGGTGTCTCAGGCAAACGCATCACTCGTTTGTGGCTTCCTGACCAGACTGCCGAGACAGTGCGCAGTGCCGCCGCCGAAATGAAAAACGATTCCGACTATGATAACCTCGCCGCCGAAGGCTATGCCCGCACCTATATCGACTGGCTCTATGGAGTCAATCTCACTCGCTATGCCACTCTCAAAACAGGCACACTTCTCAGAGTGGGCAGAGTGATTGTGCCCATTGTAAAGGCAATATATGACCGTGATATGGCGATACGCAATTTTGTGCCCGATATATACTATTCCATCGCAAGCAAAACCGAAATTGACGGCTGCCCTATAGAGCTCACAAGCAAGCAGAAGTTTGAAAAAAACGAGCTTGCCAAAGCAAATGAAATGTGCCAAAAATACAATAGCTGCAAAGCTTTGGTAAAGGCAAAAAAGCGAAAGAAAGACACTGTGTCTCCAGGTAAGTTATATTCACTTTCCAAACTTCAGAATGTGCTGGGCAAAAAATATAAGATGCCCATGGAAAAAAGCCTTGCCATAGTTCAGGAACTCTATGAAAAAGGCTATGTCACATATCCGCGTACCAATTCAGAATATCTTGCCACCGCCGAGCAGGATAAGGTAAAGGGCATCATCTCTGCTATTGCATCGCTTGGTTATGGCGTCAAATTCAAAACCGGCAAGACAATCTTTGATGACTCAAAAATAGAATCACACTCCGCCCTCATTCCCACCCACAAAATCCCGTCAAAGCAAGCTCTCAATCAAGATGAATTCACCGTCTACAGCACCATTCTCCGCCGTTTCGCAGCAGTTTTTTGTGCTGAGGATTGCTTGGCTGACAAAACCGAAATCACAATCGGAGTAGGGGACTATGAGGATTTTGTGCTCAAAGGAACTGTCATATTGCAAAAGGGCTGGACAAAATATGATGACTACACCAAAAAAGACAAGCTTCTTCCCCCTCTTGAAAAGGGTGATGTTTTCGAAGTGAACTTTGTGCCTTGCGAAAAGGAAACTTCACCTCCAAAACACTATACCATCGAAACACTCAATAACTACCTCAAAAATCCTTTCAGAGACGAAAAGAAAAATGTGGAAGACGAAAATGACGAGGAAGAATACAAGGCTGTGTTTGAAGGGCTTGAGCTTGGCACCGAAGCCACCCGCACAGGCATCATTGACAATGCACGCAAAACAGGCTACATAGCTTTAAAGAAAGATGTCTACACCATTTTGCCCGATGGTGAGTTTATGATAGAATCTCTCAGCCGCATGGGCATCAGCATGGATAAATATCGCACCTCTGAGCTTGGCAAAGCTCTCAAAAAGGTTTTCAGAGGTGAAATCACTGTTGACGAAAGCGTGAGCCTGGCTGCCAAAGAAATTGCTTCGGTTTTTGCATCAAAAGACGGCTCCGACCTTGAAAAAACAGACATCGGCTTCATGGGTGATGTTGTGGGCAAATGTCCTCTATGCTCATCCGATGTAGTGCGCACAAAATTTGGCTATGGCTGCAGTGCCTATCGCGACGGCTGCAAGTTCTCTTTTGGCTTTGAAATATGCGGCGCTGTCATACCTGCCGCACAGGCGCGCAAGCTCATTGCCACAGGTTCTACCGACATCATAGACGGCTTTTATTCAAAGCGCACGCTCAAGAACTTCTCTGCCAGACTAAAGCTTGAGGGCGGCAAGGCGGTTTTTGATTTTAATTGATTGTGCCAAATTATATATAAAATGCTTAATTGTGGAGAGCAAAAGTTGTGAAAGTTTTTTTCAAAAATGGGTTGAAAAAAATTAGTAATATATATATAATATAATAGCAAGTACAATGCGGAGAAAAATTATAAAGGAGCTAAACACAAATGATAGCACACGGCAATAACATCAAAATCTTTACCGCAAATTCCAATCCGGCATTTGCAGACAAAATCGTTCAAAAGCTTGGCATGAAGCTTGGCGATTCCGAAGTCGGTAAGTTTTCCGACGGTGAAATCTTTGTAAACATAAATGAAACTGTCAGAGGAAGCGATGTATTCGTTGTTCAGTCTACCTGCTCTCCCGTAAATGACAACTTCATGGAACTCCTCATCATGATAGATGCTCTCAAGAGAGCTTCAGCAGGCAGAATCACTGCAGTTATTCCATATTTCGGCTATGCCCGTCAGGACAGAAAAGCCAAAAGAAGAGACCCCATTTCCGCAAAACTCTGTGCAGACCTCATCACTGCAGCAGGTGCCGACCGCGTCCTCACCATGGACCTGCATGCACCTCAGATTCAGGGCTTTTTCAATATTCCTCTTGACCACCTTCTCGGTCAGCCCATTCTCAGCGATTACTACAAAAAACTTTTCAAAGATGATAAAGAAAATACAGTTGTAGTATCTCCTGACCTCGGCAGTGTTACCAGAGCCAGAAAGTTTGCCGACAACATTGATGTTCCCATTGCCATTGTTGATAAACGCCGTCCTAAAGCCAATGTTTCAGAGGTTATGAACATTATCGGCGATATTAAAGACAAAAATGTTATCCTTGTTGATGATATGATAGACACAGCCGGCACAATTGTAAACGGTGCCAAAGCTTTGGTTGAAAGAGGAGCCAAAAAGGTGTGCGCATGCTGCACTCACGCAGTTCTTTCGGGACCCGCTATTGAGAGAATCCAGAATTCTCCAATCGAAGAGCTTGTTGTTCTCGACACAGTTCCTCTCACCCCAGAAAAGCAGATTGACAAAATCAAAGTTCTCAGTGCTACATCTCTCTTCGCTGAAGCAATCGAGAGAATATATGAAGATGTATCTGTGAGCACATTATTCAACTAATACATAGCCGTCGGGTAACCAAAAACCCGACGGCTAAAATTAACTTTCAGATGTTTCAAAAAGGAGTATAAACGAGCATGTACCTTATAGCAGGTCTCGGTAACCCCGAAAAAAAATATGAAAAAACCCGTCACAATATAGGCTTTGAAGCTGTGATGCTTCTTGCCGAAAAGCACTCCGTTTCGCTTGGTAAAAGCAAGTTTAAGGCAGTGTATGGCGAGGGAATAATAGGCGGCGAAAAGGTCATCATCTCAATGCCGCAGACATACATGAACCTGAGCGGTGATTCTGTTGCCGAGATGGCAGCGTTTTACAAAATCCCACCTGCCAATATCATCATCGTTCATGACGATATAAGCCTCACCCCGGGCAGACTGCGCATTCGCGCCAAGGGCAGTGCAGGAGGACACAATGGTCTCAAATCCATCATTGCCCGCTTGGGAAGTGATGAATTTGCACGCATCAAAATAGGGGTGGGTGCACCC
>JAFYUA010000322.1 GCA_017549745.1 Clostridia bacterium
CCACAAATGGCTCAACACCGCGAAATTTTTGAACACCATTCCCAATCTCAAAGTGTCTCCAAAACCACGTGCCGTGGGTTCAAGTCCTACTGCCCCTGTAATGTATGAATGGCTCAAACGCTTTGTTTGAGCCATTTTTTGTTGTGTTATTTAAAAGTTATGTGGTCTTGCAAGTCTGCTATGACAGGGCAAAACAAGCGCTTTTTTCGCATACAGTTTCATCTGTTTTCAAGCATTCCGTTTGCTACATCATCAAAAAAGCATCAATTGTCTACAGCAATTCTGTGAAAATATTTATAATTCTCGCAAGTTTTTCAAGCTCCGCTTTTCTCTTTGTTTAATCCGCATCAATTTTTAATCCCTCTGAGAGTGAGTCCAAATTCATTCTCAGAGGGATTTTACTTTTGAATTTATATCATTGCTATATTATTTTTTTGAAACATATCTGTCATATGCATCCTGCACAATTTCAATCCATCTGTCATATCCGTCTGCTTTTGCCTGAGCAATAGCTGCATCAAATGTGTCAATAGATTTTTTGCCGAGAATAATATCACACAGTGCAACCTCAAGAGACGGTTCAGCTATCTCTTTTATATCAGTGATTTCTGCACTTTCATCCTCAGTGTAAGAAAGGGTGGGAAGTCTGTGCTTGATTGCATTTTCGGCAGCAACATTCCATGTGATTATGGCTTCCTTTTGCTGAGGCAGCTGATAGTAGTTATAGAGGTAGTCACTGTGCTGATTGTATCCGGGATGATTGCAAGGGAGCAGATAGTGATACATAGACTCAGTGAGAGAATTAAAACCATTAACTTCGTAATCAATAATCTTGTCGGTATAAATATAGCGTTCTTTCCCGTCTATGTTTTCAATAGTGAAAGTGTCGCCTTCAATGCCGAAGAGTTGAAGAACTGCACCTTCGTCACTATAGATATAGTCACACCATTCAATAGCTTTTTCATAGTTGCCGCAAGTTGTAGAAATACCAATAGCCAAAGCAGTAGCATCCTGATATGCAACCTGGAACTGTGCCACTTCTCCTTTCTTGTCAACAGGATATGTACATGCTACGAGGTCGTATGATGGGTCTTTTACCTGAGCAGCAGGGAGAATTTTACCAATTCCAGAGCCTACATAACCCCAAGTGGTCATAGAAGTACCGTTAGTCATATTGGACTCAATTTTTGCTGCATCATTTGTTACAAAACCTGCATCAATGTAGCCTTTCTTGAACCACTCTGCCATCTGGGCAACATACTCTTTGTATCCTTTTTGGAAAGGTCCGAATACAACCTTGTCAGCATCAAGATACATAGATTTACCCACATTAAAGGCAGTATTGAAGGAGTGAGCATCTGATGATTTAAAAGAAATAACATCACATGTAGCTGTGAAAGGTTTTGAAAAGCCTTCGGATTTAGCTTTTGCAAATACCGCTTCCCATTCGTCGATTGTTTCTGGCACTTCCATGCTCCATTTTTTAAGCAGATCAGCTCTTGTGTAAAGACCTGCAAAGCCTTTGGTTTCACCAATGTTGAGAACATTGAAGCCATAATATCTTCCATCATCGGTTGTAGCCTGAAGCTTATAGCCGTAGCCTGCTTCTTTACCTTTTTCGCCTTCCATATAATCATAATAGCTGGGCGCGTGCTCTTGCATGTAGTCATTGAGTGCGATGATAACCTCATCGTCAATAGCCTGCTGAGGACCACCCGAGTAGTTGGTCCATGTGTATTCTATCATATCGGGCATTTTGTCACTTGATAGCATTGCGATAAATGCTTCATTACCCGTTGAACCCTCAATAGGATGGATAAAGTCGATGTGAACACCTGTTCTTTTCTCCATTTCCTGATATAACATCATGTCATTGTAGTTCTTGAGAGTTTTCTGCGTGTTACCATCCATAACTGCCCAAAAAGTAAAGTTTTTGCCATCTGTCTGCGCTCGTTTTGTGCCATTTCCGCCGCAACCTGCAAGAAGAACAAGACACGAAAGAATGGTGATAAATTTAATGATTCTTTTCATTATAAGCACCTCCATAATTTTTATTATTGAAATTTGGGCCCAAAACATTAACAAAGAGCCAATTTCAATTTCGAATATAATTATCCCTGTTTATTGATGATTATCGTTGTAAATTTCCAGTAATATAACTATCAGGTATGCAGTAAAGCCATGATTCAGACTGTTGGTCATATCCTTGGTTTCCCACAGTGTGCCCGTTATGTCCGACATATGAGCGAAAAACACCTTTATTTCATTTATCAACCTGTCATAAAGCTTCCACCTTCGTAAAAGCTCCATTCGCATATACATTCCCGTAAACACATTAACTCTTTCGATATCAGGTCTATATGAGCTTTCGGGAGCAAATTTTTCGGCAAGTGTGTTTTTCAGCTCGTCAAAGCAGTCTTGGCTTGCAACATCAAACATAAAAGCGTAATACTGACAAATCTCGGATATATTATTTTGACATACCAGCTCATTTGCTTCATTTCGCACGGCATTATCTTTGAAAAACTGTCCATCGTAGGATAATTCGATAATCTTTTTCTTTATAAGCTCTGATTTGTTCTTTAAACTATCGTCGTCATACCACTTCCCTATTATTTTCAGTATGAAGCTATACAGCATATTCGTTGGGAAATGGACGCCATCTGTCCAATCGCTTGCCCTTGTCCACTCAACGAAATTCCATCCGTCTAAATTTTCCAGCAATCCAAGCTCATTTTCATATTTTAAAAAATACGCCAAAAGATTATCTGTCAGCTCATGAAATTGGCAAGCCGAAATAGCAGGATTTCTTATTAGGTATTCGTCGAGCTGGGCAATGAACCACATAGACCACTGAGGAATATAGTTGCCGTCGGGATGGTCAGCCGGATAACACATCGGAAGCATCCCCTTTGGAAGCTGCTGACAATTTGCGTGAAGATAATTTTCAACAAAATCATCTTCGAGGTTCGTATTTCCAGTCATAACCCAATCCGCTTTTGCGGAAAAATAACTGTCGCAAAGCCATCCTGCTCTTTCTCTGGTAGGACAATCCATAAATATTCCTAAAGAATTACATTTAGCAGATTCAAAAGCAGCTTTATAGATTTTTTGGATGGTTTCATCGTTTGTATTTAATTTTGGCAATTCCAAAATTGGATTGATTACCTTAACAACACTGACCGAATTCAAATCAATTTTGCCATTCAATACAAAAACCGCAAAATACTTGTAGCCATAAACCTCAAAATTATAAAAACAATTTTTGCCCGATGATTTTACGGATATAACATTCATATTGTTCCAATGCTTGAAATCGAATCTTCCATCGATAATTTTTTCATCGAATGCAATTAAAAATTTACCGTTGTCACTAGCGGTATATTCGAGCTTCATCATTCCGCAAGTATTGCTCCTACATTCAAACACGGCATATTCGCCACGGCCAAGTGCACAAGGAAATGATGATGAGTTGCTTGAGAAAGCATAATCCAAATTTGCAAAATCCATGATGGGTATCTCTTTAATTTCATCAAGCTTAAAGCCGTTAATTTTGTCGCATATATTATCCGTTGCTCCTTGCAATGAAGGCAATTGCCAATTCCGAGCCGACTCGGTAAATCTACCTGTTGAATATATAGAATGAATATGTTCTTCACTCATATCAGGCAACGGCGCATTTCTTCGTAGATATTTCAAACCCATATCAAGCACAGAGATTTTGTGAGGAACATCTTTTTTGTCTAAATCCCAAATTTCTGTGAAGTGTCTTTGGAATGAATATCTGATTACCTTTTGCTCTCTGGCAGCAACCAGACAGCCCTCAAAATCAAAACCCGTTGCACACACACACTTACCGCCACAAATAATCTCTGCCTGAATAAAGCTCGGTTGTTTGACGCAAGCGTATGAAAAACAGTTGTAGCCTGCCGCTTCGACCACAAGTTCGTTTTTGCCAAGGCAATCCTCAAGGCATACCTCATCTACTCTTGCACAACCATGGGCTACAGGTGCAGGACCATAGTGAATGAGCTTGCCATTGAGGAAAACTCTGTAGAATGTGCTTCCAGTAATTTTCAACACACAGTCATCCACACCGAGAAACGAAGCAACGAAACGAGCCTGTATATTCATTTCTTTTTCTTTGCCGTCAAGCCATATGGGCAACGCTTTAGCAAACATATTTGTCAATCCTCCATATCCATATAACGCTCAACAATCATACATCTCTTATAACCTTTGAAACCAGGCCCATAAGTGGCTTATGTTTTTCCAGAAACTCATCATCCGTACACACTCTGGCAGTGCTCCAGCAGCGTTCTGACATTGCCGAAAGATTTTCCATCACCAATCGGATTTCTTCTTCAAAGCACTGTTGCCATGTGCACAGCATTGCACCGAGCACTCTGTCTGTGGGTTCCACGCTTATGGGGTTGAGAGTTGCAACCGATTTTTCCCACCAGTGCTGCCAGTTATAAACATTCCATGCAAGAATATCGTAAGTGTCCCACCGAGCCTTGGTGCAGGGAACTATGTAGAGTGGCTGCCATGAGGAATTGATTATGCGAAAGCCGGCCTTCAAAAGGTCGGGTGCCAGATGATAGTGGCTTTCCCAGGCTATGACGATTGTATCTTTGTTGATTCTCTCACAACCCTTTTTCGGGAAACCCTCCCACACAAGAGGTGTTTTGCCCAATTCAAAAATATAGTCGGTTACTCTGGCAATGTATTCACTGTATAGCTCATATTCATCAGCCAAGCCGTGTTTTCCCATATATTCACGGCATACACTGCACTCATTCCACAGCTTTATGTTGGCTTCATCTCCGCCTATGTTAATGTAGGGAGCATCGGGAAACATATCGCAGATTTCCCTCAGAATGATTTTTGTTGCTTGCCAAGCGGTATCACTACCTGCACAGATGAGCTCGTCACTGCTTACAAGCTCGCCGGTTTCTGTGTAATATTCACTCACGGAGTCGTTATCGTATTTGTCGGCAAAAATCTCGGGGTATGCCCTTGTGAGCAATGGTGCATGACCCGGACATTCATATTCGGGGATAAGCACAACTCCCTTTGCCGACGCATATTTGTTGAGGTATTCTATCTGTTCAAAAGAATAGTGCTTCCCTTCAGAGGATAGCTTGGGATATGCCTTTGATGGAAGAGTATAGAGCAGGGTGTCGGTAAAATGCAGATTGAGATATTTTATTTTGAACATAAAGCATACATCCACAAATCTCAGGAGCTTGTCAAACGGATGCCACTCACGCCCCAAATCAACCATCAACGCGCGATAATCCTTATCTGCCCAATCTTCCACAGAGATATCCTGAACTCTTATGCCTGTTTCCGAAACTTTGACAAGCTGTAGCACTGATGACAAACCATAGGCGATGCCCTCATCATCGGAAGCATAAATTTTGAAAGTGTCTTTTGTTTCTATTTTATAGGCACCGGCTTTGATGGATAAATCCTCAATCAGCTCAATG
Source organism: Clostridia bacterium (assembly GCA_017549745.1). Lineage (GTDB taxonomy): Bacteria > Bacillota > Clostridia > UMGS1810 > UMGS1810 > RGIG1828. The sequence continues at coordinate 5,493 of JAFYUA010000322.1, forward strand.
CCCCCGCCCGTATTAGAAAGAGTTATACCAAATATTTTATCGAAAATTTCGGAAAAGCTATTGATATATTTATGCCATTTTTCTGTCTGGGAATGAATTGACGGGGCAACCGGATGATAGCTTTCATCATTAACATTGCTGATTTTAGGTGTGGGTACTAAACTTATCATATGCTACTCCTTTTGTAACTAATGACTACATCGCATCTTGTAGGGACCGGCCTTCCGGGCGGTCCCTACAATACTCGATTAAATCAATGTTTACTATTGTTGAAATTAATTTGTTTCGTTATTTGTTATTTTGTTACACTCTTGCTCTTTGCAAGAGGTGTGTATAAGCTGTCTGCACTCCATATAAATGCTTTACAGTTAGGCTGCGATGGATTGAATGTGGCAACTTCTTCGTCTGTAAACTCGATTTGTGCAACGCTTCTTCCATCGCAACTTCCGGCAACTACATCAGAAGTCTTGAACGCAACCAGCTCACTGCCGTCGTATAGTGCAAGATAGCATTTGAAAGCACTGTGCGTGCCGCCAATCTCAGGAGCATAGAATGTTGCCTTGTATGCACCTGATTCGGCAACTGCACGATAAGAATAGGCTACATTATAGAATTTATATTCTTCAAACTGCAAAGTGCCTGCGGTTGTAGTGGTAAAATTCACCGACTGCAAGCTTACGGCCTCGGTTTTTGCCATCTTTGCATTACTTACAACAAGGACATTGTTAGCCCACAGAGAGTAGCTATTATTTGCTCCATCAATATAAATGCCGAGTTTCAAGCTGTTGGAGCTGTCGTTAAGATTATAAACCGTGCTGGCGTTGGATGTGCCATAATAATATCTCATAGTTCCGTCGGTATTCCAATGCAGCTCCGTAACCTTAATACCATTACTATTATTATACATAGGTTTTATAGTTACTGCCTCCGCCGCTGTTCGCCTCATAACAAATTCAACATATGCTGTGGCGGTTAAGCCTCCGCTATTCCAGTAAAATCGAGATTCATTGCCTGTGATTGTTGCCAATCCACCACTTACAGCGGGAGTATATGTAGAATTTATGAAAATTTTATTGTTATACCATCCGTCACCGGAAAAATCACTTCCAACATATGGTGATAACGCACCAAAATCGTCAATGCCTTTCATTGGCATATTGAGAGGTGCGACCTTAAAGGTAAAGGTTTTTGTCTGCGAAGCGGAACCGCGTGTAATGGTAGCAGTGAGAACAACATCATCCACACTCTGTGAGGGGCGGGTTACTGTTCCCGTTGTGCTTATTACAGCTTCATTTGAGCTTTGCCACGAAATTTTCGAGTAATTTGTTCCTGCTGTAGGAAGAACAAGAGAATCGAGCAAGTAGCCATCGGCAGTGAGGGGAGCCGTGAGCAGTGAAGCATCAGTAATGGCCTGTGCATCGGCGGTTACCGAAGCTTGAGCTGTTGCGTCATCGATGGGAGTTACATTATAGAATCTGTATTCTTCGAAGCTGACACCAGATGCATTACTTGTAACATTTACGGCCTGCATATCGTAGCCATCGGTTTTTATCATTTGAACGCAATTTGCAACAAGCTCATTGTTTGCCCAAAGAGATAACACAGCATCATCTACATCAACATATATACCAACCTTCAGGCTATTTGCATCTGCCAATTTCAGAGTAATATCTGCATATGCGTTAGAGGTGCCATAATAATATCTTAATGTGTTATCAAACCACTGAATCCAGGAAAGTTTTGCTCCGGTGCCGTTATTTTCCATAGGTAATATGTTAATAGTCTCTGTTTCCGCACGCTTAATGATAAACTCTGCATATCCTATTTTTGTACCCCAGTAAAATCTTGTCTCGTTGTTCTGAACAACACCCAAACCGTCATTTATCGCTGGAGTTTTGGTGGAAACGGGAAAAACTTCTGCATCGCACCAGTTGTCATCAGAAAAGTCGCTTCCTTTATATGGGCTTAACGAACCAAAATCAGCAATACCTTCCATGGGCATATTGAGAGGGGCTACGATATATACAAAATCTTTGGTCTGTGGCTCGGCACTGCCATATGCAACAGTTGCCGTAAGAGTTACAGTGGCTGCCTGCTCTGAAGGGCGTGTAACTGTTCCCTTTGTGGAAATAACCGACTCATTATCGCTTGCCCAGCTAATTGCAGAGCCGCCTGCTCCCGAGGTTGGCAATCTGAGCGAATCCACAAGATACTCTCCGCCCACAAGAGGTGCAGTGAGCAAAGAATCAGACGTGAGTGTTACCAAATCTGATTCAATTACTGCAGAGTCGCCATCTGCCGCAAAAGTAGTAAATGACATCATGAGACTCAGCACAAGAATGATACTTAATAATTTTTTCATACTTATCCTTCTTTCTTATAAATTTATTAATAATATGCGGTATGCACATTATTTTTACTGAAACAACCTTGAAAATACTGTTGCAGCTTCTGCTCGTGTTGAGCTTTCCTTTGGTGCAAAGCTACCGTCAGCTCTTCCGTTCATAATGTTATGATAGCACACATACGCCACATATTCCGCCGCCCAATCGCTGATGGTGTTCATATCGGAAAAAGCGGGCGAATACTCTGCTTCTGCCAGTGAGCTATCACTATTTTGCATTGCAATTGCAAGCATTTTGCACATTTCTTCTCTGGTGATTGTATCGTGGGGTCTGAAATATGCGTCGGCAGAGATTATTCCGTTTGCCAAAGCTGTGCTTACATACTCTGTATACCACTGCCCGACATCAACATCTGCAAAGGCTCCGTCATAGGGCACGGATGTGAGACCAAAGCTTCGGCATATCAAAGCAGCAAATTCGGCACGGGAAACATTGTTGTCGGGGCGGTAGGTGCCATCGCTATAGCCGTTAACATAACCCTTGGCATAGGCATCTCGTATGTAGTTATTTGCCCAGTGGTCAGAAATATCACTAAATGCCTGATTTTGTGACGGCTCGACAGGAGCAACTGTTCCGCCGCCAATGCCATCAGAGCCTGCACTGCCGCCCTGAGATGAGTCGGTTTTGTCTTTTATGCCAAGGTTGGCGTTTTTATCATTGACAATGACCTCTTCGCCCTCCTGACCCGAAAGTGTCACAAGGGTGCCGTTGGCACTGTAGTCCATATATTTGCCGTTTACCGTCACAGCGGTAAAACCTTCAAATGCGTTTATCTTTACCTTCGACAAATCGATGCCAGAATCGGAGGTCACAATTTTTATGATGTTTCCTTCAAGCTCAACAGATGCATCGGTTACCTTTTGACCAAAGTCAACAAGAATTTTTCCGCTTGAGGTTTTGATGCCAGTGCCATCATTGAGCAATAACTGAGTTATATTGCCGTGCTTGTCTTCAGTGACAACGGTAACAAATCCGTCGGATTTATATTTGCCGAAGGTGCGCTCGGAGCTGTTTTCATAATCAAGCAAATAATGAGTTGTGGTGGTTCCAAGTGATGTCGCGGCAGTGAATTTCATTGCACTGGCTTTGTCGGTTGGAACTCCAAGCTCAATGCGTTCGGCTTTAAGAGTTGCTGAAGTACCCTCGTGAGGCAGAAGTACCGTGTCGAAGCTCACATTGCCGGAAGCATTCTTTTCGTAATATATCCATGGTGCTGCCTCGGGCTGTCCATAGGTGGAAGTTGTCACACCTTCTGTTTGTACTATCTCACTGTCATTATCCGGAGATGCAAGCTTAATGTTACCGCCTGTTTTAAATGCCGTTGAAATAACGCCATCTTCGCTCACATACGCATTGGAAGTGGGAAGCATGTGCCAGTTTTGCTTATAATTGTTGATCTTGGACTTATTATCAGGAATCATCAAATCAGACACAATCCAAAAGCCTGATTTCAAAAATGTTATTGTTCTTCTGTGACTATTGTCTATGTGAGTGTAACCCTTGGTTGTTTGAGAGAGAACATCATATTCAGAGTTAGTTGTCCAGCTATGAACATCACCCTGATTACCATATTTTGCAGACAAGTCTGTAACATGGTTATGATTTTCATCATTTATTGACACTGTGTTATGCATTTTGGTGCTCACTGCCAGATTCCTGTCTGCACCAACGGAATATGTAACATAACCTGCATCAGTGAGCAGATGCTGACCATTGCCCATAACTATGAGAGAATTGTCATCATAATGGCCGTGAGCTCCGCCACCACGCACATTGGTGAAAAGATAGAGAGCATCATCCGACCATTCAGAACGCATAAAGGTGTAGGTTGAGTCAGGCAGGTGAACGCTCGTGTAGTCAGGCTCTGTACCCTTAGCACCATAGCTTCCTATAAACTGCAATTCATAGTCATTATACCACTGTGACAGCAGTGAATAGCGTTGCGATTTGTTCGGACCGCCGGGGCTGCCGTTATCGCCATATCCCAAATCTTCACCGGCAGGCCCTCTAAGCATCATATTATAGTAAGCAGCTTTGTGAATGGTTTCGTCAAATTCTTTGGGCACACTGCCGCCTGCTTCAACAATAAAGCTTCTGACATTTATGTAGTTGTCGTCCAAAGCAAGCTCATTATATCCGCCGGTATCTTCAATATAGGCACCGTCAGGATAAAAGTCATTTAATATTGAATCAGTATAAAATTCCACAACCTTTTCTTTAGCATTTTCACTGCTTGTAAATTCGGGGAACAAGGCGGACGCGCTATAGGCACTTTTTCTTTCGGTCTGAATCCAGTTTGCAGTAGGTGAAGTTGAGTTGAGACCAACCTGAATATCATTATAAAATGTTTTGAGAATTGCCGTGCATATATCGGCATCAACATATTTGATATCTACCAGATAGTCAAATATGCTTACCCACTCAGATAAACGACACGCTGTATCAAGAGTTCGCGGGTGACCATATTCACTATCATTTATAAAATCCATTATGTTTTTTACCATGGCATAGCTATAGCTTTCGTCCTTGGTGTATAGATATTCCGTCATCATAGAACGGTAACCGCTGAAACGACAGCACTGAAAAGCATACTCAACATCGGCACCGGAAACATTTTTCCAGGTGTTTCCTCCGGGTACCCCATTGTAATTATGCACATATGTAGTCAGGTTTGACCAGCTAACCGTATCTTCATTCCATTGAGCATTGGGATTTCTGAGCACATAAAATTCCTTGGGTTCAGAATATGATGTGGATTTTTTAGCATAAAAGACCAATTCAGCTTGGCTGACAACATCAGTTTCCTTTATGTCAGCAAAATCGAAAAGCAACATTGCTCTGTAGGTTTCATCACCCAAAAAATCACCAAACATCCTGACCTTGAGTTCATCACCAAAATCATAAGGTTCATTCATATATTGCCCAGTTCGTACAGTTGCCGAAGACTTGGCACTGTAATAACGAGGTGAACCATTTACATATAAAAGCATTTTGGGTCTCATAGATTCATCACTATAATTACTGCCCGCAATTATAATTTCGGTTGTGTCGTTATATTTGGATATAATATCATAATTCCTTACCACTGCAGATGTAATTGACGGATTATCGATAGGGACTGTTATTTTTTCATATGCAGTGGAACTAACAACCCCCTCGCCATGACAATGCAGGCTTGATTGCAAGGTTGAAAGGCCTTCGGCAAGTCCGGTCACCCACAGAGTGTCTCTTGCAGC